>CAYULU010000004.1:3444-66162 GCA_964445745.1 uncultured bacterium
ATATGGAGATACCCGGTCGGGGAAGGGGCAAAACGAACTCGGATGTTTGACATAGAATTCAATCAATTCTCTAGAGGCGGTTTCACAAGTATTTCCAACCCATTGTTTCTCTAGGGGTTGGAAAATGCAAAAAGGACTTATGAAACCGCTTCTAATTTGTATTAAGGCTGCGTCTGATAATCGAACGAATCAAAGATTTCACATGCTCAATGTCCAGCGGCTTCTCGAGGCATGAAACCGCCCCCATGGCCATCACCTTGCGTTTCTTTTCCGGACTGATAAACCCCGAAATGAACACGACGGGAACCCTGCTGACTTGTCGAATCTTTTTAAAAACCTTATCGCCCGTCATCCACGGCATGCTTGAATCGAGAAACACAAGATCATATTCCGTCTCGGAAAGTTTCTTGATACCCTCCCCGCCGGAATTCGCGTAATCCACTCTAAAACCTTCATGTTCCAGAGTTTCCAGGAACTCTTCACAAATCGACTTCTCGTCATCGACAATGAGCAACCGGCCTTGATCCTCACTTTTCGGTATCGGGAAGTTTAAAGTTTTCTCTGAGAGTTTCAAGATAACTCCGCTTCGTGCTTTTAATCAATTTAAATGGGGCGTTCGACCGCCCGATCTCAACGGTATAGCTATCGTCGATTTCCACTTTTTCTTGACCATCGGCCGTCAACAGCGCCTTCTCGGCGGGATCGTCCGTGCGAACCTGCACCATGATTTTTTCGTCGGCACCAATCACGAGCGAACGGAGGCTGAGTGCGTGCGGACAGATCGGGGTAATGATAAACGCTTCGAGTTTGGGATGCACCACCGCCCCGCCCGCGGAAAGTGAGTATCCGGTCGAACCTGTCGGAGTCGCAATAATCACCCCATCTCCCCGGAAACTGGTAAGCTTTTCGCCGGACACAAACACATCCAGACGCAAAATCCGCGCAAGGCCTTCCCGGCTGATCACGATATCGTTTAAGGCCAGAAAACGGCGCTCCATTTTCTTGGTCTTGCTCCAGGCGGTACAAGACAGCATGATCCTGTCTTCAATCTCGGGGGCCTGAAAATACGCCGCCAGTTCTTCAAAAACTTCCGATTGTTTCACTTCAGTCAAAAAACCAAGACTCCCCAGATTAATCCCCAGCACCGGAACGGAGCGGCTCCGCAAATGGCTCACAATGGAAAGCATCGTACCGTCGCCCCCGAGAGAAATCACAAAATCCGCATCTTCAACAAATTGTTCAAGCGGCTCGGTCATGGAATCCACAACCACAAGATCTCGCTTCTCGAGCCAGGCGCGAATTTTCGCGGCAAGTTCAACCGCCCCTTTTTTTTTCCGATTCACAACCATTCCGATTTTTTTCATAACCTGATCTCCGGTGGACTGGATCGTTTAAACCAAAATCACGCCGAAAGCCTTAACCTTCGGTCCATTCTGAATCATGAGACGTTTCCAAAGGAAATAACCGCCTCCCCTCCCATTTTTTAGGGATGCTCATGTCCGTGAATTTGCCAGTAAAGGGCCTGGTACGCTTCCAGGACTTCACGGAGTTTCCGCACATTTTCCCTGTCAACGGTCTGTTTTGCCTTCATCGCGTAAACCGTAATCTGATGAAGAAGTTCCAGCTGACGGGAATAGGGTTCACGGCCCAATTCATCCTCTGGGAATTTAAGCCGCTGGCTGAGGAAATAGTTGGCCACTTCATCCTTAATCTTGTCCGCGTGGGCATCCTTGTTATTGACCCATCGCACTAGCTGATTCATCGACGGGGTGCCAGAACCTTCCATCTTCAAGATTTCCTCCATCGACTTTTCAATCGTGTCGATGTGCTGGCTCAACTCCCTGAATTTCATTTCATCGTCGTAAATCCCGCAGGGGATCTCACAATGGGCTGAAACAAGGCACGGATTAGCCAGCAACGCAACCACAAAAACCAAAAGACATTTTCGGTTCAACATAGAAACCTCCGGAATCCAAAAAAACAGGTTAAAGGTGAAACGTCTCTTTTTTCCGTTCAAGAGTTCGCTGAAATTTGTCTTCAATGTCCTCGATCGCGCCTCTCAATGCCGAAAAAATCCTGGCGACCTGATCACCATTATAGGCATATTGCGAACTTGCAAGATTCCCGATCAACCGGATCTTGTCGAGCGCCGCCGCAACTCGTTGTTCAGCCAACCTTTTAAACTTCGCTTCCTTCGTCTCGCCTGCCGCATCCGCGTCACCCTGCTTCATCTCTTCGTTCGATTCCAAGATGATCTCCTTTGTTAGCGCGGGTTGGTCTCGATTCCAAAACCCGCCGATTTTTCATATTTTTTCTGGCTGCTCAGTTCTTTGACCACGGAATCAGCCACCTTTTCCGGGGACAACCCAAACAAGTCGAGTTGCTTCTCACGGGAACCGTGTTCGATAAATTCATCGGGAAGTGCCAACCGTTTCAAGGCGACTGTCCTGAGATTCCTGTGTTCAAGGAACTCAAGAATCTTGGCGCCAAAGCCACCAGTCACAACATGTTCTTCAAGCGTAAAAAGCATTCGGTTTTTTTTAAGGGACTCCAGGATCAGAGTCTCATCAAGAGGTTTTGCAAACCGCATGTTGACCACCCGCGCCGCGACCCCTTCTTTCTTGAGAATCGCATGAGCCTTGCAGGCAACCTCCACCATACTCCCCAGCGCAAGAAGTGTCACATCCTCACCGTCAAACATGACCTCCCCTTCGCCCGTTTGGAAAGAGCGTCTGGGAAATTCATCAAATAGTTTGGCGATATTCGCACGCGGATAGCGCAACACAAAAGGAACGGACGATTCCAGCCCGAGCTCAAGCATTTTTTCCATTTCAAATTCATCTTTCGGAGCCCCGATCACTATCCCCGGCACCGAACCAAGATACGCCATATCAAAAATCCCCTGGTGCGTGGCGCCATCTGCGCCCACAATCCCCGCCCGATCCAGGGCAAGCACCACCCCGGTCCTCTGGAGAGCCACATCATGCATGACCGAATCATGGGAGCGCTGCATAAAAGTCGAATAAACCGCCACCACAGGCTTGAGCCCGCTCCGGGCCATGGCTCCGGCAAACGTGACCGCATGTTGTTCGGCAATCCCCACATCAAAACAGCGGTCCGGAAAGACTTTCTGAAAATCAGCCAGGCCGGTCCCTGAAAGCATCGCGGCCGTCACGGCCACCACCGACGGATCCCTGCGAGCATGTTTCAGAATTGCATCCGAAAACGCCTGGGTAAAAGAGATCCCGTAAGTAGAACTTTTTTCCCTTGCACCTTTTATTTTTTCTCCGGTTTTAACATTAAACGGCACGACCCCATGTCCCTTTTCTTCGTCTTGTTCCGCGTATTCGCAACCTCGTCCCTTTTTCGTTATCACATGAAGGAAACTGCAAGTATTCAGGGCAAGGACATCTTTCAGAATCCCGACCAACTGAATCACGTTATGCCCGTCCACAGGACCAAAATACCGGTAGCCGAGCTCTTCAAAGAGAACGCCCGGCACAAAAAGGTGTTTCATACCATCGAGAGAGGTATTCGCCAATTTTTGAAGCCGAGGAAATTTCTGGAGTTGTTTGTCCATTTCACCGCGCACCTTGTTGTAAAGCGGATGGGTGAGGACCTTGTTCAAATAGCGGCTGACCGCGCCCACGTTCCTGGCGATCGACATCTCGTTGTCATTTAAAATAATCAGCATACTCTTTTTGAGATGTCCGGCATGATTGAGTGCTTCAAACGAAAGACCGGCCGTCAGGGCACCGTCCCCGACAATCGCGACCACTTGTTCATTTCCCTTTTTAATGTCCCGCGCGCAAACAAGCCCGACGGCCTGTGAAATGGCGGTGCCGGCATGTCCGACAATAAACGGGTCGTGACAACTTTCCCAAGGTGCCGGAAATCCGCTCAGGCCGCCCGGCTGGCGTAAAGTTGCCATTTGATCACGTCGCCCGGTAATCATTTTGTGAACATACGCCTGATGCCCGACATCCCAGCAAATCCTGTCCGTCGGGGAATTCAGCACATAGTGAAGCGCGATTGTAAGTTCAAGAGTTCCGAGACTTGCTCCCAGATGCCCCCCTGTTTTCGCGACCGACTCTATCAGAAACTGACGGTATTCTTCCGCCACCTCAGGAAGTTTTTCAAGAGGCACCTTTTTCAAATCATCAGGGCTATTGATCTTCTGTATCCAGTTTGTCACTGTTGTAACATCCTCTTATTTTCGGGGAATTCTTGATTCCAGGAAATCCGCTAACAACACTAAATATCGGGCGCGAGTCCCAAGTTTGCCGGCTACCGTTTTTGCCGTTTTTATCAATTGTCTGGCTTTTTGAACCACCTGGTCTTCAGGCATAAACCGGCAATAACCGTCTTGATCCAACAAATCATCCACCACCTGAAAAGCGAGACCGATGGCGTGCGCATATCGGTCAATGAGAGCAAGCTTTTTCGGCGACGCACCGGCAACCAGGGCACCGGCTTTCACACTTGCGCGAATTAACTTTCCAGTTTTATTGACACAAATGAAGTCATGGGTCGCAAGGTCAAGCCGTTTGGAAACGGTTTCAATATCTTCGACCTGACCCGCAATCATACCATGCACCCCGGCCGCGGTCGATATCTCCCGCACAAGCCGGATCGCCTTCTCGGCAGGTTGAACCCCCGAGAGGATTTCAAAAGCCAGCGTCAGCAACCCATCCCCTGCCAGAATGGCTGTCGCTTCTCCGAATTTCTTGTGACATGTCGGCCTTCCCCGGCGGACGGCATCATTATCGAGAGCGGGAAGGTCATCATGCACAAGCGAATAAGTATGAATCAACTCAACCGCACAGGCCGGGCGAAGCGCATCCTTCATCCGCCCTCCGCAAGCTTCACAAGCCGCAAGAACAAGAACCGGCCGGAACCGTTTTCCGCCGGTAAACACCGCATACTGTATGGCTTGGTGAATCGTCCTGGGTCTTTCCGCCCGGCTTTGAAGTTCCTTTTTGAGCGCCCGTTCAATCAGCCGGAGATGTATTTTAAAACAGGTCCCGTAATTGACCATTTAGTCTTCCTCGCCCGAAAAGTCTTCACCGCGAGCAAGTCCTTTTTTCCTGACTTTCGCCGCTGGTTTTCCGCATGCGTCAAAAGGTTCTTTTTTGAACGAACCATCAAGCGCCCGGGTCAGGACCTCAATTTTTTTCTCCGCTTCAGTCAATTGGGACTGACAGGCCCGGACAAGGCCGACCCCTTCCTCGTATTTTTTGAGCGCCTGATCCAGCGTAAGCTCTCCGATTTCAAGTGCCGCGACCGTCTTCTCCAGACTTTCCATTGCCTTTTCAAAATCTACTTTTTCTTTTTTCTCTGCCATGGGCATCCTTTCAACCCGCAAAAAAGTCGGGCATTTTAAATCCGGGGAGGACATGACCCCTTCGTTGCAATCACTTTGGAAACCAATTCACCTTGATGAAGTCTCGTTCTGATCTCGGTCCCGGTCGGAAGGTTCTCGGCTGACTTGAGGACAGCACCCCGGGCATCAAACGTCACCGAATATCCACGTTCCAGGATCCCTAACGGATTTAACACATTCAATTTTCCGGCCGCGGTCCGAAAAACCTGTTTTTTAAAAGTCATCCAGTTCGTCAAGGAAGTCTGGAGCCTCTTTCCCAATTCATCCGTCCGCTCGCTGAACTGTTCAAGTAAATAACGCGGTTGTCGAAATGCGGCATTCGCCGCCAGATCTTCCAGCGTTTCCCGATGTCCTCTCAGTCGAAAAATCATTCCCTGTCTTAGCCGTTCCGCCGCATCCTTGATCTTCAGTTCAAGTTCCCCCCGGCTTGCTACCACAAGCTCAGCGGCTGCCGATGGAGTCGGGGCCCGAAGATCCGCCACAAAATCGGCGATGGTCCAGTCCGTCTCATGCCCCACGGCTGAAATGACCGGGATGCCGGAATCAAAAATCGCACGGGCAACCGGCTCTTCATTAAAAGCCCAAAGATCTTCGAGGCTTCCTCCCCCGCGACCGACGATCAAGACCTCCGCCGCGCCGCGCCGGTTCATGATCCGAATCGCTTCCGCGATTTCTTCAGCGGCCCCTTCCCCCTGAACTTTGACGGGGTAAAGAAGAATATGGGTGCCGCAAAATCTCCGGTTAATAACATTCAATATATCATGGATCGCCGCTCCGGTCGGTGAAGTAATCACCCCCACCGTCTTTGGGAATTTCGGCACCGGTCTCTTCCGATCGCTCCGGAACAAACCTTCCTTTTCTAATCGTTCTTTCAACTGCTGAAAAGCCAGTTGAAGCGCTCCCACTCCTTTGGGTTCAATGCGCTCGAGATAAAACTGATATTGCCCCCGCGCTTCATAAACCGAAACGCGTCCAAACACCAACACCTTGTGACCATCCTCCGGCTCAAACTTCAGCCCTTTATGATAGAAACTGAAAAAAACCGCCGAAATCTGCGACTGTCCGTCCTTCAGCGTCAAATAAATATGACCGGAGCTGTGGCGTTTGAAGTTCGAAATCTCCCCTTCTACCCAAATCCCCGTATAACGTGTTTCAAGAACATTGCGGACCTCTTTGTTCAGCTCACTAATCGTATAAATTTTACTATCTAATGTGTTCATTCGTTTGGCTCTCGTTCATATCACCCGCCTGACCCCGGAGAAAAAAGACCCGCATCCGCCTTAATCGGTAATAACACAATCCACAGGAACATCCGTTTTTGTTACGGGAAGTTGATGGACCACCTGTTCCCGGAAACATAGCCCTATCTTAAAAATTTTCCCGGCCTTCCGCAATAATTGATCGTAATATCCCGCGCCACGGCCCATCCGGTTCCCTTTTTTGTCAAACCCGACACCGGGAACAACAATCACCTCCATCCGGGAAACACTTCGCCGGGGACACGTAACCCTTGGTTCCATGATCGAATAGGCGCCTTTTTGGAGATCGTTCCGGATCGATTGAACCCGGTACAGCGAAAGGCGTCGGGTGCTCAGGTTAACGCGAGGAAGGTAAATTTCCTTATCCTTAACGAGCGTTGCCAGACACAAACGAGTTTGAACTTCAGGAGCAATATCAAAATAAAGCGCAATCTTTTTTGCTGCTAAAAACCGGGGATGCTTGAAAAGCTTCTTGAGGATTCTCCGGCTTTTTCGAAGGCGCTCCGCACGGGGAATCGCTTGCCGCCGTGCCCGGAGTTCTTGTCTCACGGTATTTTTAGAGGAGGGAGAAGGCATCGTTTAATTCAGACCGTCCCCGGCTTGATCCGATTCAGCCTCCCGAAGCTTTTCCTTCTGACGGGCCATCTCCTGGAAAAATTTTTGCCGTTCCTTCTGAAACGCCACCTTTTGAATATCGAGCTCCTCTTTTTCCTTCCGAAGCTCATCCCGCCCAGGATCAGAAGAAGGGCTCCCGCCCGCTATTTCCAACTCGCGGATTCTTGCTTTAAGTTCTGAAATTTCACCCGAAAGCTTCCGGTTCGCTTCCTTCAACTCCGCAATTTTTTGTTCAAAAGATTCGATCACCCGAGGGTCCGCCGCGGCCGCCGCAAGCCTGTCACCCTCCCCAAGGGTTGGGACCACACCTGAATCTTCTCCGGAGAAATCCGCGGATTTCCTATCCCGCATCTTTTCAAAGAGTTCTTCCTTCAATCGCTCCAGGTCCTGCTCCTTGTCCTGGATCATCCGAATCTGCTGGTCACGGACTTTTTCCCATTCCGATTTCAGAGTCTCAAATTCCGCCATCGTCTCCGGCGGGGTCTTGAGATCTGAAGTTTCATTGGAAAAGGCCGGCGTGACAAAAAGAAAAATTGCCACCAAAATAAAAAACAACACGTTTTTTAAATTTTGTATTTTTAGATCGATGCCCATATAATACTGCCTCATTGCCCCCATAGCTCAATTGGATAGAGCATCTCCTTCCTAAGGAGAGGGTTGCATGTTCGATTCATGCTGGGGGCATTTTTTTTAGATTGTTTCCCAAAAAACAAGTTTCCGTTTTCCTCTCTTGAACAAGAGGCGTCAACCGGTTTCAATACTTCAACAACGAAAACACATCGTACTTCGCAAGTTTTCCCCTGCCGTTGAGAAACTCAAGCTCGATCACGAAGGTTTGGAGAACCACTTTACCGCCGATTAATTGGACCAGCTTCGCCGCCGCCTGCGCCGTTCCCCCGGTCGCAAGGAGATCATCCACGACTGCCACTTTCTGCCCGCGTTTGACAGCGTCCGCGTGAATCTCGAGGACCTCCTGCCCATATTCAAGCGTGCAACGGACCTGTTTCGTGCGCCAGGGAAGTTTTCCTTTTTTCCGGATGGGGACAAATCCGATCCCGAGTTTCGCCGCGACCGGGGCCCCAAAAAGAAATCCGCGCGACTCAATTCCGGCCACAAGATCCGCCTTTGATTTTTTGACAGCTTTCGTCAATAGGGCAATCACCTCACGAAAAGCCGCCGGATCCTTGAGAACGGGCGTGATATCCCTGAAAAGAATTCCTTTTTTAGGAAAATCCGCAACGTCGCGTATTTTGGACTTTAAAGAAGTAATACTCATGGGTTCCTCCCGGGGATTAAAGTGTGATCAAAAAAAAACTTACTGGTGCGTAAGGTAGTTTTCGAAGAGGTCACCTTCAAGAACAAGCCGGGCACGAATTCTTTTCAAGGCCACCGCCTCGAGCTGACGAATCCGTTCCCGCGTCACATTGAAATGTTGAGCCACTTCCTCAAGAGTGTGCGGGTCATGCTCCCCAAACCCAAATCGCAAAGTGAGGATTTTTCGTTCCCGATCATCCAGATGGTTCAGGAGCTTTTGAATTCTTTCGCTCTTCAGGACTTCAGCCACCTGGGAATCCGGTTTATTGGCAACATCATCCTCGATGAGATCAATGAGCTCTGCGGTCCCGTCAAGACTGATCGGTGTGTTAAGCGAACTGGGTTTATTCGCGATGTTTTCAATTTCACGGACCTTCGCGACCGGAATTTCAAGCACCTTGGCAATCTCACGCCGCGTGGGAGGTCGATTAAGCCTCTGGGTTAAAGCATCGCGGACTCGCCGCCACTTGGCAATGATATCGTACATGTAGACCGGAATACGAATCGTCTTTCCATGATTGGAAAGGGAACGCATCATCCCCTGCTTAATCCACCAGGACGCATAGGTCGAAAACCGGTATCCCCGTTTCGGATCAAACTTCTCAACCGCGCGCATTAAGCCAATATTGCCTTCTTCCACCAGATCCGAAAAAGGCAGTCCCATATGCGTGTAACGTTTGGCAATGGCAATCACGAGACGGAGATTCGAACGGATCATGTGATGGCGGGCCTCTTCTCCCTTTCGGCCCCCCCCATGCGCAAGATTCGACAACGATATTTCCTCCTCCGGCGTCAAAAGAGGGATGTGCTCGATTTGATCCAGATAAATTTTCATCGCGGTGCGATCGAGCGTCTGATCACTCGAATCTTCGGAATTGTGATCGTCAGGCTCATCCCCCCCGCGAAGTTTCTTCCTGCGCTCCCCCACTGTCTCAAGGAGAGATTCCTTCTTGATAAGGTTCGAAGCTTCCTCTTGAAACGCTTTTTCTTTTAGAAGGAGTTTTTCCGTTTTGCTTTTACCGGAGGGACGCAAACTTTCGGACGGAGACGACTTGGAACTGAGGTGGGAGCGGCGAGCCACAAGTCGGGACCGCCTAGAGCGGTGCCGTCTTGTTTTTTTCTGAGTACGCCGTTTTTTAAACCGGTGAACAGAACCGGTTTTCTTTTTTTTATTTTTTCCTGCCATGAGAGCCGTTAGATGATATCTCTCGCCTGCTAGCGTTATCTCCGGAAGGTCAGAGTTTCCTCTGACCTTCCGGAGAATCAATGGTTTAAAAATCGGTGCTTATTTCTTTCCTCGAAGCGCTGCCTGGGCCGCCGCAAGCCGTGCGATCGGCACACGATACGGCGAGCAACTGACATAATTCATCCCGACCCGGTGACAAAAATCAACCGAATCCGGATCTCCACCATGCTCACCGCAAATTCCGATTTTTAGGTCTTTCCTTGTTTTACGGCCTTTCTCGACCGCCAAACGGACCAAGGAACCGACTCCTTCTTCATCAATGGACTGAAACACATCTTTCTCGAAAATATTCTGTTCGAGATACGCGCCCATGAAGTGTCCGGAATCATCACGTGAAAACCCGAGGGTCATCTGCGTCAGATCGTTCGTCCCAAACGAGAAAAACTCCGCCGTTTCAGCAACACGATCCGCGGTCAACGCCGCTCGCGGAACTTCAATCATCGTTCCGATCATGTAATCAACCTTGGTCTTCTTTTCCTCAAAAACCTTGTTGATCACTCCAACCGAAAGGTCCTTCAGAATATCAAGTTCCTTTTTAGTCCCGATGAGGGGGATCATGATTTCGGGAATCACTTTAATTCCCTTTTTCTTGAGATTGCAAGCCGCTTCAATAATCGCACGGACCTGCATGGCGTAAATCTCCGGGTAGGTGATCCCAAGACGACAGCCGCGATGCCCCAGCATCGGATTGAACTCGTGCAAGGCATTGACTTTGTTCTTAATGACATCCACCGGCACATTCATGATCTGCGCCATTTCCATCTGGTTTTCATTTTCCTGCGGGAGGAATTCATGAAGCGGCGGATCCAGCAAACGGATCGTTACGGGAAATCCCTTCATCGCCTCAAAAATACCTTCAAAATCTTCGCGTTGCATCGGGAGAAGTTTGGCAAGCGCCTTTTCGCGTCCCGCCGTGTCATCGGCTAAAATCATTTCGCGAACGGCAATGATCCGGTCTCCCTCAAAGAACATATGTTCCGTCCGGCAAAGACCAATCCCTTCAGCGCCAAACTTGCGGGCCACGGTCGCATCAAGCGGCGTGTCACCGTTCGTTCGAACTTTAAGAACGCGAACGCCATCCGCCCACTTCATAAGGATCCCGAAGTCCCCGGAAAGCGTCGGCTCAATGGTATTGAGTTTGCCTTCGTAAACGTAACCCAGCGTCCCGTCAAGGGAGATAAAATCCCCTTCTTTCACGGTCACTTTCCCGGCGGTAAACTGCTTCGCCTTGTAATCAATGTTAATGCCGCTCACTCCCGCCACACAGCATTTCCCCATCCCGCGGGCAACCACCGCCGCGTGCGACGTCATGCCGCCGCGCGAGGTCAAAATACCGGCCGCGACGTTCATCCCGCCGATATCTTCCGGCGAAGTTTCAATACGGACGAGAATCACGGTCTCCCCCTTCTTCGCCCACACTTCCGCTTCATCAGCGGTAAACACCACCTTACCGGTTGCGGCACCCGGAGAGGCCGGGAGACCCGTTGCAATCGGCTGTTTTGTTTTTTGCTGTTTGGGGTCAAACATCGGATGGAGCAATTGATCCAGCTGTTTGGGAGCGACCCGAAGAATCGCATCTTTCTGAGAGATCATTTTTTCCTTCACCATTTCCACCGCGGTACGAACCGACGCGGCCGCCGTGCGCTTTCCGCTACGAGTTTGAAGGATGTAAAGTTTCCCTTCCTGAATGGTAAATTCAATATCCTGCATGTCCCGATAATGCCGCTCGAGACGCAACCGGATGGTATCAAGTTGTTTATACACCGTCGGCCATTTTTGCGCGAGCACGGAAATCGGTTCCGGGGTCCGGATCCCAGCCACAACGTCCTCACCCTGTGCGTTCACAAGATACTCACCGTAAAACTTATTCTCACCGGTCGAAGGGTTACGGGTAAAACAAACGCCCGTTCCGGAGGTTTCCCCCATGTTGCCAAACACCATCGCCTGAACGTTCACTGCCGTACCAAGCAACCCGCGGATTTCATTGATCTGGCGATACTTGAGCGCACGCGGGCAATTCCAGGAATTAAACACCGCGTTCACGGCTTTCACCAATTGATCAAACGGATCCTGGGGAAACTCTTCTCCCGTGTGATCCTGATAGACTTTTTTATACTGACGGACAACCTCTTTCAGGTCATTGGCGTTCAGGTCGGTATCAGTCTTCGCGCCAACCTGCTGTTTTTTCTTTTCAAGCACATGCTCGAAATCATCGTGCGGTACTTCCATCACGACATCGCCGAACATCTGGATAAAACGACGATAAGAATCCCAGGCAAAGCGTTCATTCTCGGTCTTGACAATGAGCCCCTGCACAACATCGGCATTCAGACCCAGGTTCAGGACTGTATCCATCATGCCCGGCATCGAAACCGCCGCGCCGGAACGGACAGAAACGAGAAGCGGATTGTTCCGGTCACCAAATTTAAGCCCCATCGCTTTTTCGAGTTTAACGATATTGTCACGAACCTGCTGTTCAAGACCCACCGGCCATTTTTTTTCGTTCCGGTAGAACAGATCGCACGTTTCAGTGGTAATCGTAAAACCGGCAGGAACCGGGACGCCGAGGTTGGTCATTTCCGCAAGGTTTGCTCCCTTGCCGCCCAAGAGTTGTTTCATCTTGGCATCACCTTCGGCCTTACCGGCACCAAAAAAATAAACGTATTTAGACTTGGAAGATTTGGATTTTTTGGAACCTGACTTGCCGGATTTCCTACACGTAGCGGTACTCATGGTGTTTCTTTCACTCCTTATAATCGTCCAGTGCCCTCGCCTCTGAAAGACGAAACCATGGACTTGTTGGTTATTGAATGCAGTTTTAATTTACCCCTTCGACTGACCCGCACGGGGTTTCAGGTAGGGCAAAGAAGAGCGTGAATTATATCACTCTTCGTCAAGTCTGGATAGCAAAGAAAGGTCGGCCAGCTTCCCCGTATAAATACGGTTCACCGAACCCACAAGCGCCATCCGGTTATCCCGGACCGATGCCTCCTCCGTATTCACAAGCACGTGATCAAAAAAGTCGTGGAGCGGATGAGAGAATATCTGCGCAAACAACTCAGTCCCCTCCTCATACGCCCCGCTTTCGATCAGCCCGGAAACTTCCTTAGCCTTCAGACGAATGATTTCATACAGACTTTTTTCCTGGTCCTCCGCGAAAAGCTCCGGTCTAATTTCTCCCGGAGTTTTCCCGTATCCCTTTAACATATTAGCCGTCCGCTGAATAACTTTTGCGGCCCGGACAAGAACTTTTTCATCCATGCTACTCAACACCTCGTACCTTTTGAATACATCCGCGACATCATCAAAATGAGACTTCATGACCGCCTGCAAAATTTCAAACTCCCGGGTGCCAGGTTTCACTCCGGATTCAAACACCGTTCGGTCCTGAAGAAATTTGAGAATCCTCTCGGTCAGCTTTTCTTTTTTATTCAAACGATCCCCGTAAAGCTCGATATTGACCTTCATCATTCCCGACAGGGAAAAACGCAACTCAAACGCACGGATCAGCTTCACAATCGCGCCTCCGGCGCGCCTCAAGGCAAACGGATCTTGGCTCCCGGTCGGTTCAATCCCGGTTCCAAAAGCACCCACCAAGAGATCAAGTCGGTCCATAATCCCAAAAAGGGCACCCAGCAAGGTCATGGAGCGCGCCACCGCCTTATGATCCTCCGAAAGATTTTTCGGGAGATATTGGGTCCCTATCGCAAAAGCCACAGGTTCATTCTCACCAGCCTCGAGCGCATACTCACGCCCCACAATCCCCTGAAGATCCGGCATTTCATAAACCAGATGGGTCATGAGGTCAATTTTGGAAAGACAGGCCGTGCGCGCAAGATCGTCCGCGAGATCCTTCTTCCCCGCCATGTCCGAAAAAACAGGCGCGAGATTCTCAAGCCGCTCTGTTTTTTCAAGCACCGAGCCAAGCTTGCCCAGATACACGAGCTGGCTCAAAAGTCCTTTTTTGGATTCCAGTTTTTCCCGGGTATCAGCTTCATAAAAATACCGGGCATCTTTCAACCGGGATTCCAGGACACTCTCATAATCCGTTTTAATTTTCGCAAGTCCCGACCGCTTTCCGTTCATCACCGCGACAAAGCGGTTTAAAGGCCGGCCCTTCGAATCGTAACAGGCAAAGGTTTTCTGGTTCTTCTTCATGCAACTCGCAAGCACCTCGGCCGGAAGATCGAGGTACTCCTGAGAAAAAACACCCTGGATCGGGAACGGCTCTTCCGTCAGATGGGCGTTGATATGAACCAATTCTTCATCGATCTGTTTTTGCTGAAAGCGGCCTTTCAATGCCTGTCGGATCAGACTTTCACGAGTGTCAAGACTCAAGAGGACATGTTTCCTTTTAAGGAGTGCGACATACAACTTCCAGTCGGCCCGGGGAATGGCAAAGGCCTGTGGGGCAAGAAACCGGTGGCCGAAGCTCTGGTTGCCTGCGTTAACATCTGCGATCCGCAGAGGCATTTTTCTAGAATCCATCAGCGCCACAAGCCAGCGGATGGGACGCGGAAACCGGAATCCGGACTGGTCCCATCGCATGAATTTTGAAAATCCGAGCGACGCGATCACGTCTTTCAGAATTTCCGGGAAGATCACGGCAATGGCGTTGCCCTTCTCGTGTTTTTTGAGGAAGATAAATTTCCCTTTGGGAGTATCGCGGATCTCGATATCCTCCTCAGACGCCTGCTTGCTCCTAAGGAAACCTTGCAACACCGCCGTCGGTTTGCCCTGTGCATCGAAACATTTTTCCCGGGACGGCCCCGAAATCTCGACGGTACGATCCTGTTGCCGGGAAGCGATCCCTCCGGCAAAAATCGCGATCCGTCGCGGAGTCGCCTCAACCCTGACCTCGTTAAAGGCAATTCGTTCGTCAACCAGTTTTTGGCGAAGCTTCACCGCCAGCTCGTCGTAAACGGTATCGATAACCGCCGCCGGCAATTCCTCCGTTCCGATTTCGATGAGAATGTTCGACATGTTCAGTCTCTCGCCACCCGTCGTTTGTTTTTGGCCTTCGTTTTAAGAAGCGGGAAACCTTGAGCTTCACGGCTCTTGAGATATCCTTCGGCACATTTTCTCGCCAGCGCACGGACCCGGGCAATGTAGCGAGGACGTTCATTAACGCTCACCGCTCCCCTGGCATCCAGCAAATTAAAAGTATGTGAGGTTTTAAGACAGCAGTCATAAGCAGGCAGGACCATTCCCTCTTCAATCAACCGCGTGGCCTGTTTTTCATAATCCTCGAAATGTCTTTTGTAAATCTCCGGATCCGCCCCCTCGAAATTAAATTTCGAAAACTCTTTTTCACCCTGCAAATGCACGTCCCCGTAAGTCACCCGGTCATTCCACTGGATATCAAAAAGCGAATCCTTCTTTTGCAAAAACATCGCGATCCGCTCCAGTCCGTAAGTAATCTCGCAGGACACAACATCCAGGTCGATCGAACCGCATTGCTGAAAATAGGTAAATTGTGTAATCTCAAGGCTGTCGAGCCAGACTTCCCATCCAAGCCCCCAGGCCCCGAGCGTTGGCGATTCCCAGTCATCTTCGACAAACCGGATATCATGCGAAAGCGCGTTAATCCCGACCGCGCGAAGACTCCCGAGATAAAGCTCCTGAACATTGGCGGGAGAAGGTTTCAGAATGACCTGGTACTGATAATAGTGCTGAGTCCTGTGGGGATTTTCTCCGTAGCGTCCATCCGTCGGCCGGCGCGAGGGTTCCACGTAAGCGGCTTTCCATGGTTCAGGACCGAGCGCACGAAGAAAGGTATGAGGAGAAAATGTACCGGCACCAACCTCAAGGTCATAAGGTTGCATCACAAGGCAACCCTGGCGCGCCCAATATTGGTTGAGCGTTTGTATTAACTGC
This sequence comes from uncultured bacterium, assembly GCA_964445745.1. GTDB lineage: Bacteria > Omnitrophota > Omnitrophia > Omnitrophales > Aquincolibacteriaceae > UBA1443. The sequence goes on from CAYULU010000004.1 coordinate 19,139, forward strand.
TGAAAACTCAATGGCTTAGGCATCTTTTATACCGGGCTTTCACTCTCGAAATAATTCTCTCAAAAGGAAGGATCAAAGTTGCGGGATTGTATCAAAAAGGATGATCTGAAGCAAGCAAAGGCCAGCCCAAAAAATCCGGCTACACTCCCAATAACCCTCTCACTCTTTTCTTGATAAAGTTCCGGGGACACATACTTAATTGCACCCTCAGGGTGATTGGGTCGGGAAAACTCACCGACCCCTCACTTTAATTAGAGGATAGATAGTGTGTCCTGCCTTTGATACGATGCCTACCCTGACGAAACGTAGCTGCGGAAGATCAGTGAAGTGACGTGTCCCCGGAAATTACAGAAATTACATTCACCCTGTCCCTTCGGTACCGGCGTCCGGTTTGTGATTTCAAACTGTTAAAAAGGCTCGGAGGGTGTTCAAATAAAGCTCCGTTTTTTCAAGGTGATGCATGTGGGAAGCGTCTTCGATAACGAGGAACTGTGAGCCAGGCATTTCCTTATGAAAATATTCGGTCGACTCCGGGGAAGCTTCATCGTAACGGCCGCACGTAAAAAGCGCTGGCACTTTGATGTCTTTCAGAAGGGACGAGCGTTCATAATTTTTAAGCGTCCCGGTGATCGTAAACTCACTCGGTCCCCACATCGACTTATAAACCTCGGCGCCCAAATGCTCAAAAGTTTTTTGAACGCATTCCGGCCAGGGATCCATACGGCATAAATGTTTCCGGTAAAACGCCATCATAGCCGCTTGATATTCCGGCGAATCAAAACGCCCGGTTTCTTCGCCGGCCAGGATCGCCTTTTGATCTTTTTCTTCCATCGTGTCGATGAGACGTCTGCAATCATTCCGCCAGCGGGACACACTTAAACAAGGCGACGATAGAATAAGACTCACGATGCCTTCCGGTCCGTGTGTCAGCATATAATCCACGGCCAGCATCGTCCCCCAGGATTGCCCGAGAAGATGTAATTTTCTTAAAGCCAGTTTCTTCCGGAGGATGTCCAGCTCCTCGACAAAACGCTCCATCGTCCATAGCGGATCATTCCGCGGCCTGTCGGAATTACCACAGCCAAGTTGATCATAGAAGATTACCGGTCTGTCGGCGGCAAGGGCCTTCAGAGGATCGAGGTAATAATGCGGCGCGCCGGGGCCTCCGTGCAACACAAGAAGCGGGACCTTCGGCTTATCGGCGCCGCTTATTTCATACCAGATCTTTCCCCCGGGGACTTCAATGTATCCTTCGCGAGATATCTCAGTCATTTTTTAAAGGCCTTTTTATCGTTCATCACTTATCCATCACTTAAGACAGTGAATGGTTTACGTTTTTTCGCATCGCGTAAAACTTCTCGCGGGAACCCGGGACCGCCATTTCCCGCGTGACCTCAAAACCCCAGTGCTCGTACTTGCGCACATTCAGAAGACTTTGCGTGATAAGCGTACACGGCAAACCTTCCTTCGCGGCTCGTTCCATCATCGGTCTCAAAAGACGCGAAGCATGACCTTGGCCATGAAATGGGGGCGGCACGGCGATCAGGTGCAGGTACCATTGAGGTTCGTCGCCAAGATGCAGGGTCAGCGTACCGATCACATGGTTGACCGCCTCGAGTCGCGCCATAGTTCCCCGATTTTTGAAATCTTTTTCGGAAAGCGGGTCTGGCTCCTTATCCTCCGAATGGTCCATGCCCGGCGGAAACCATATACTCACCGCTTCAAGTTTTTCCGAGGACGCCTGCCTCACGGCCCGGGGCGAGCACGCAGTCACAAGCGAACGAAAAAACCGCCGTTTCAACTCGAGATGTCCCGGCTCGTTCTGAAATATGAAATGACCGATCGGATCATCGGCGCCGGAAAAAGCGTCCGCGGACACCTCCGCCATCGCGTCGATCCGGTTCAGAGGAATTTCATACGGCATCAGAAGTCCTTTTTAGGAAATTTTGTTTTTTAGTAACCAAACACCCGCGGGCAAACAAACCAAAAGCGTGACAATGTTGTAGACCGCCCAAAAAGCGTCATTTTTCAATACCATTCCCACTAACGTCAAACCCGCCAGCACGAGCAGTAGCATACCGATCTTCTTGTTCATCCCTTTCACCCTCCCGTAGTTTTAAGTATTTTTCGAAGCAGATTAAACTTTTCACATTGAGATTCACGTCGTTTCTTATACAAAATACGGCACTTTAATCAAAAAACGAAGGATCTGGACAGAATATCTGAGGCGGTAGTGGGGGCTATAATTCCGGGGACACATTACTTAATTCGAGAAGTGATAATAACCTTCGGTTGATACTGGGATGCCTGCCCTGACAGGATTTAGCGACAGGAAATAATTAAGTAATGTGTCCCCGGAATCTTTACCTTGGGTATCCGGAACCATTCTTAGGCGCGTTTGCGTGTTTATTTTGAATTACCAGAAAAACCACTTTTTTGATTTTTTGCCAACGGGAACGACAACAGCCACATCATTGGCTACATTCCCGCTGTTCCCGGATGTGCTTACGGAAACAAAATCGGCATCAGCAGTTTCGCGGGTGTATACCGTCACAGCTTGATTCTGCCCTTTTCCCGATCCGGTAACGGCATCCCATGTCACATTCGCGTAAGGGTCCGGTTTATCAGCTTTTTCACTTCCTACGCTTTTCTGAGCTTCAGTCTCAACCGGTCGAGATACCTTCTCCTGCAAAACTTCCTCACAATAAACTGCCGGGATTATCGAACAAATCAACAAGCTAAAAAGAAGACTGGCTCTAACGCCCATAGGGATTCTCCTGGGTTCTGGCACTCTGAACGGCATAACTTTCTGTCGCGCCCTGAATCGGGGCTTGAGTCGTAGCTAATACTGTTCCGATCGGTCGCCCCACTGGAGAGACGGTGTCGTGAGCCGTTTTCCCGGCACATCCTGTCAAAAAAATAGCAAAAGAAATGCTCAGGATGATACGCATCATTGCAGTCCCTCCACAAAATCTCCGGCCTGCGCCGGGCCACTTAGAGTACCCACTTTGGCCTTGCTGTATTTATCAAGCACCGATTCAACAATAATAGTTCCCAGAACAGTTGCTTCCTGACCGAGCTCCATTCCTGAATCCGGGTCGATAATGCTTTCACCGGGCCTGGCAAGCCGCAATACTTGCCCCATGGCCATGCCGCTTTGCAACCCGGCATTAATCAAAATCATACCGCTTTCATCGACTTTAATAACTTTGCCTTTCCAAGGAACCGCTGCCATCTGTTCGGCGATATACTGGACAGCGCGGTCAATTGCCATTTGAGTTGCTTTACCCATGGGCGTTTTTTGGAAACCATCCTGACCGAATCCAACCCCGGCAACGTTCGCGGAAAAAGCAACGCCCCCCGAAGAAGCGTCTCCCTCAACCCGTTGCGAGTGAAGGACCTGAGAAGTTGTGGTATCAATCAAGCGAAGGATTATCGCAACATGAGCCGTCGCCGATTTATTACGAAGGCTAACCCCATAAAGATTGAGCCCTTGCCCGCCGCTAGATTTAGTCTCTTCGAACTCAGTAATAGCCCCCTGAACGATAATCTGGGCTTTTTTAATATTCCCGAATTGAGCGCCGGATCCGTCCTTTGAAGCGCGCGCACTCGACGCAAGATTTTGCTCGGCAAGGACCGCATTTAACGCCTGCCTCTCCAGCACAATGAACTGCCCGCTCTGAATTAAGGAATCGGTCAGCATGTCTGCCATACCTGTACCAATCCTCCATGCCCCAGCCGCATTGGTTTTATTTTCAAAATCTGCCACAGCGATAGTTTTCTTCAATATGGCGGCATGAATCACCCCGCTACCCCAAACTAAAAAAAAGAGGAAACCTGAAAAATAAATTAGTTTTCGCATTAATCAATCTCCTTCTCCGTATTGTTGTTGCGTATTATAGCCCAAAAACAAAAAAATCATATGCTTGGTTTCTCCTTGGTTTCTCCGGATTTTCTCCGGATTTTAGATCAGGAAACAATATCCCTAACGTTATTCATTTTCGAAGCTGGCGTTGGCGGCGGTGACTTTCTTTTCAGGCGAACTTGTGTCATTTTCCCCTCAATCTGAAACGGAGGTGGAGCGCGACATGAAAAGTGAGACCATCGGAATTCCGGGGACACATTACTTAATTGGGGGAGGGATAGTATCCTGCTTTTGGAAAAAACCTGCTCTGACGAAACACAGCGGCGGGAGATCAGTTAAGTGACGTGTCCCCGGAATTTTATAGAAATGGATAAAAGATTGGAGATGACACTCGTCATGTTTGTAAGCAATGCTCCTGTTCGAATCCCCTATTAACACAAAACCCCAAGATCAAAAGACCTTGGGGTTTTGTGAGCCCGGATGCCCTTGCGCTCAATGCGCAAGGACTCCTTTGCCAGGAGCCTGATGCTCCTTGTGCGGGAGATGGATTCGAACCATTTATCTCCACTCTAGGAGGCCAAAAGATCGTACCCAGCCATAATGCCATCACAAATAAAACTCTCGAGATGACTATAGTCATTTTGCAGCTGCGATTGGTTCAGGTAGAGAATATAAAATCGGCGTTTTTCCTGTGAGATAATGGCCGGAGCAAAATCCTCTTTAAGCAACATGCCCACAAGGATAAGCCTGCCGATCCGTCCATTCCCGTCCGAAAAGGGGTGGATCTGCTCAAAACGGCTATGAATCTGCGCCGCAAAACCGATGATATCCTTTTCATCACGACGAATATCTTTCAAAAGACTTTTCATCAAGACCGGCACTTTCAGATAGTTTGCGGTCACCACATTCGATCCAGCGATCCTGACAGCATGTCGTCGATAATTCCCGGCATCCTCCCGAATCCCGTTCATAAGGATTCCGTGTAGCTTAAGGATCATTTCTTCACTTATCGTTCCCCCATCCGTCAGAGATCGGGTTAAGTATCGAAAAGCAGCTTGGTGGTTCTTAACCTCCATCTGTTCAATGATGGATTTATCCGGCAACGCGGTGTTTTGAAAAAGGATTGCCGCAGTCTCCGGTTCCGTGAGAGTGCTTCCCTCGATCCGGTTTGTGTTATAGGTTAAAGCCAGTAGGAATTGGTCATAAAGGTCTTTCCGTGCTTCTAAGATCCGAAGAATGTCCGAATACTGCTTCCTCCTATCCATCAACACCTGCTTCTTAGCCGCAAGAAAGCTATCGGGGATAATATTTTGACCGGTCAACTGGAGATAAAGCCCGTCGATTCGCTTCGCGGCCTGTTGTCTCGGAATCGAACGACCGTTGATCCAGCTATTCAGCGTCGGGAATGACACCCCAAGATCTGCAGCAAGCACCTCCTGCGTCTTCTTGGATATCTTCTGTATGAGCTGTAGCTTTTCCTTTATATTCATGTTTGAAACATACATAACTTTATAAAGTTTGTCAAGTTTTCTTATCTTTATAAAGTTGGTCTAAGCCCTGAAACTAGAGATAGATTGCCCAACTTGCGCTGGTTATGGGGACTATTCCAGTTTCAGCAAGGTTATCTTGATGACAACTTCTGCGATATGTGCGGGATCAGCTGAAACTGGCCGGGTGAAACTAAAGGCCGTTTTGGAGATAAGAGGCGGATTTGAGCTGGAAATTGGGCGGATCGAAGGGGTCAGAAAATGAAAATCCCCCGACACCGTCGAGGGATTTTCATTTGTCGCAAGTCATTATATCTAAACGACTTACATGTTGTTTGTGAGCCCGGATGGATTTGAACCATCGACACCGTCCTTAAAAGGGACGTGCTCTACCAGGCTGAGCTACGGGCCCACGAACTTTTCAGATACAACTTAGAATTTATCAAAAAAAAACAACGCGCCATTGCTGAGCTACCCCCACAATCATCAAACTCTTCCATTGTTGATTGTGGGGTCCGTCCGACTTTTGAATTTTGCCAACCGGCAAAATTCTGGGCGGAGGGCCCACGTACTTACAAAATAAAAATCCAACTTCTCAAGCAACGGATAACGCACTATATCGCGTTCAGTTCCGTTTCCTTCTGCTTCAAAGCTTCATCGATTTGCGCAATGATCTGATCCGTCACTTTCTGGATATCTTTCTGGCCGGAAAACGAGGCGTCTTCAGGGATCGTCTTGGCCTTTTCGAGCTTCTTGATCTGTTCAATCGCCTCATGGCGGGAGGTCCGGATCGATACGCGGCCTTCTTCAGCAACTTTTCTGACCACGCGGGTCAACTCAACCCGGCGTTCATCCGTCAGCGGCGGAATCTGGATCCGTACGACTTTGCCGTCATTCATCGGCGTCAGACCAAGATCCGACTTGAGAATCGATTTCTCGATTTCCGGAAGTGCCGTTGCGTCCCACGGAGTGATCTGGATCGTCTTGGCGTCAGGCGTGGTGATGGTGCCGATGTTCTTGAGCGGTGTAGGCGTATTGTAGTAATTGACGCTAATCCCCTCCACCAGAGCGATCGAGGCGCGTCCCGTCCGGATATTCTGGAATTCCTTTTTGGTCGCCTCAACACCTTTGGACATTTTTCTCTTCATTTCATCGAACACCGTTTTCACTTGCGCAAAATCCGCCATAAACTACCTCCTTGAATACATATTTTTATGACCCTCGGCCAGTTTGCATCGCAAACCAGTCCACGAGGGTTCGACCGACCCAAGTCGATCAAATCAACTTACAATCGTCCCGATCTTCTCCCCCGTCACAACCTTACGGATATTACCCACTTTCGTCATATTAAAAACAACGATCGGAAGCTTGTTTTCCATACAAAGCGACGTCGCCGTCGTATCCATCACCCGGAGCTGTTGCTTAATGACGTCAAGATAAGTGAGGGCTGAATATTTTTTTGCGTCCTTGCACCGTTTTGGATCCTTATCGTAGACCCCGTCCACTTTTGTCGCTTTCAAGATGACATTCGCATTCATTTCTATGGCGCGAAGTGCCGCCGCCGTGTCGGTCGTAAAAAAAGGATTCCCGGTACCCGCCACAAAAATAACCACCCGTCCCTTTTCCAGATGCCTCAAGGCCCGCCGGCGAATATAAGGTTCGCAAAGCGCGCGGATTTCGATCGCTGATTGCACCCGAGTCTTGACCCCGATTTTTTCAAGGGCGTTCGAAAGCACAAGACCGTTCATGACCGTCGCGAGCATCCCGATATGATCACCCGTGGCACGGTCAATACCATTCCGTTCACCTTCCGCACCCCGAAAATAATTTCCACCGCCGATAACAAGCATGACGTCCACGCCGATATCGTGGACTTCCTTGATCTGCCGGGCGATGGACTTTACGACCTCGGGATCAATGCCAAACTCCTGAGCGCCCTCAAGCGCCTCCCCGGACAATTTTAGTACAATGCGTTTATAGACGGCTTTTTTCATTACTTTGGCAGGAAACGTTCTTCGGGAAATGCTTCATACTTTCACTCCCCTTCATTCGCTTCCCGTTCCCCTCAGGTTAATTGCCACCCACTTCAAAGCGAACAAATCGCCTCACGAGAATGTTCTCGCCAATTTTAGCAATCATCGCGGTCAAAACATCCTGGACGGTCTTCGAATCATCCTTGATAAACTTCTGGTTCAAGAGACAGATTTCTTCGTAACGCTTCGCCAGTTTCCCTTCAATGATTTTCGCCTGAACCGGTGCCGGTTTGTCCTTGACCTGGTCCAGAAAAATCGCTTTTTCCCGTTCCATGATTTCGGAGGGGATATTTTCCGGCGACACAAACAACGGATGGGCCGCAGCGATCTGCATCGCAAGATCACGGCAAAAGGACTGGAAATTCTCGTTTTTCGCGACAAAATCCGTCTCGCAGTTCACTTCGAGAATCACCCCCAGCTTCCCCCCCGAATGAATATAGGAAATAATCTGGCCTTCCTTGGCTTCACGCGTGGATTTCTTTTTCGCGATATCAAGACCCTTCTTGCGAATAATGTCCTGCGCGGTCTTGAGATCCCCCTTCGCCTCGGAAAGCGCGGCCTTGCAATCCATCATACCAGCCCCTGTCAGCTCGCGAAGTTTGGTCAGGTCAGCAGAATTTACTTTCATTTCTTTCGTGGTCATGGTCATCAGTCCCCTGGTCTTATTTAACAATGTCTTTTTTGGGAGAAATTTTCTTTGCCTTCGGCTTTTCAACTTCAGGCGCGACTTCGGCGACAATCTTCTCTTCAAGAGTTTCGTCGATTTCAATCGCGTCGGCCGACACGGCATCGTCCGCGGCCTGGGCCTCAGCTTCCTCTTTTTCCCGGGCATTCTTTTCGAAATCCAATCGCCCTTCGCGGACCGCATTCGCCGCCGACTCGCAAAACAGCTTAATCGCCTTGATGGCATCGTCGTTCCCCGGAAGAGGGAAATCAATTCCATCCGGATTTCCGTTCGTATCAAGCACCGCCACAATCGGGATGCCAAGCTTGCGGGCCTCCGCAATCGAGATTTTTTCGAGCTCAGCGTCAATAACAAACACCGCGGAAGGGAGCTTCTTCATCGCACGAATTCCCGAAAGGTTTTTTGCGAGTTTTTCCCGCTCCTTGCGAAGGGTCAAGCCTTCCTTTTTAGTAATAAACTGAAAACTTCCGTCCTGTTCCATCTTGTCGATCTCGTCGAGTTTTTTGATCGACTTACGGATCGTCTCGAAGTTCGTCAACATACCGCCCAGCCAGCGCTGATTGACAAAAGGCATACCACAACTTTCCGCCGCGGCACGGATAGGCTCCTGGGCCTGTTTTTTGGTTCCGACAAAAAGGACGCTCTTCCCGTCCGTCGCAATCTGTTTGATGAACTGGAGGGCTTTTTCGAGACAGGCCAACGTGATCTCGAGGTTGATAATATAAATACCGTTCCGCTCCCCGAAGATATATTTCTTCATCTTGGGATTCCAGCGTTGGGTTTGGTGACCGAAGTGAACGCCTGATTCGAGTAATTGCTTGATGGTAATCTGTGACAAGGTTGCTACCCTCCGTTATGGTTGTTGACCTTCCGGTTTGGCAACCGGAAAAGTCGTCTTGAACACAATGCCAACTCTGACATTAAATCCCCGTCTGACTCAGGACCCAGCCTCATGGTGCAAGGCTTTGCTCAAGCCGAGAAGACAAACATCGACTTGTTCATCCTCTCAGGTTATTTGTGACGGCTACAGCATAAGGGGCTTGTAAATGCGATAACTGCCGATGGCCTTTGAAGTTGCGCGGTATTATAACAAAAAGGATTTAGGGGACAAGGCTTTTTTAGGCTTTTTTGGGGGGTTGTAATCCCAAAATGATAATGTCCTATTCGCCCTCCCCCAAAAAGTATGCCCGTTTTTCGAAGGGGTGTGACAAGCGTCCATGATCTTTACCGCAAAATCTTATCCCTGAGACTGGGTCAAATGCTCAGGCGAAAGAACTTTGCGGAGATCCTTTTCGCTCATAAGTCCTTTTTCTAGAACAACTTGGCGCAAGGTCTTACCCGTTCGAGATGCTTCCTTCACACACTCTGCCGCCCGGGAATATCCAATGTAGGGATTGAGTGCGGCCGCAATACCAAAACTATTTTCGGCGTAATACCGGCATTTTTCCCGGTTGGCCTTAATGCCATCCACACATTTTGTCCCCAAAACCGTCAGGCAATTTTTCAGAATTTCAAACGACTGCATCAGATTGTGAATGATCACCGGTCGCATGACATTCAATTCACATTCTCCGCTCGCGGCGGCAAAAGCAATCGAAACATCGTTCCCGATCACCTGATATCCGACCTGGGCCGCCACTTCCGGCATCACGGGATTCACCTTACCCGGCATAATCGATGAACCCGGCTGAAGCGCAGGAAGAAAAATTTCTCCAAACCCCGTATTCGGACCGGAACTCAACAGCCGGAGATCATTCGCGATCTGGATAAGCGACAAGGCATAATCACGAAGCGCACCGGAGACCGCCGCAAAATCCGCATCGTTTTGCATCACACTAAAAAGATTAGGCGAACTTTTTAATCTGAACCCGGTGATCTTCCGAAGGTTCGCAATAACCCTGGCACGATAGCGAAGCGACGTATTCAGTCCGGTTCCCACCGCAGAGCCGCCGATCCCGAGTTCAAGCAGGCCGGCCGTCATCAGGACCACCCGCCCCCGGGCCTTTTGAAGCTGATGCGCCCAGCCGCTAAACACCTGCCCAAGAGTCACGGGTGCCGCATCCTGCAAATGAGTTCTCCCCGCCTTTACCACCCCTCGAAATTCTCCGGCCTTTTTCAGAAGGGACTTTTCTAGGGCCGCCGATGCCTGCCAAAATTCCGCAGAAATCCTGAGCACGGAAAGCCGGAGCGCCGTGGGGATCACATCGTTCGTGGACTGTCCCATGTTCACGTGGTCATGAGAATGAAGAAACCCGTGATCGCCTTTTTTCTTTCCGAGAATTTCAAGCGCACGATTGGCAATGACTTCATTCATATTCATATGCGCGGAAACCCCTGCCCCGGACTGAAGGGCATCGGTCACAAATTCTTGTTTAAATTTCCCCGAGATGACCTCGTCGCAGGCCCGGACAATCGCCTTTCCCTTCCGCGAGTCAAGCCGCTTGAGAGCCATGTTGGCCTGGGCACATGCCTTTTTGACCGTCGCAAGGGCCCAGATAAAATCGCCGTGGAACCGCTCCCCTGAAATCGGAAAGTTCTCAACCGCACGGGCAGTTTCGACACCGTAATAAGCCGCCGCAGGGATCGCCTTGCTCCCCAACGAGTCTTTTTCCCAACGCATTTTCATCTTTTTCATGATTCTGCCTCCAGCATCGTTTTTCCGTAATGAACCGCCGCCGCAGTCCTGACCGCTTCCGGCGTACAAAGCACCGTATGAATCGCGTCCACTTTCGCAAGCGAGGCAATCTCGTCCTGCGGAATGACCGCCGTCGGGTCCCCGATCCCGATCACCAGCGTTTTCCCCTGAATTTCGATCGGAATAATCCCGTATTTTTGAGCGATACTTTGCGGCACCCGGCGGATCGCAGACTCATCAATATGGATATGGGAAAGATCCGCAAAAGGCATCGCATGCCGTTCTGCAAGCGCCTTATAGAGGAGAAAGCGCGGGATCCGTTGTTTGCGTACCAAGATCTCCCCCACGAACTCATGCGTAAGCTTCTGCTCACTTAGCGCCTCGTCCAGTTGTTTCCAGTCGATCAACCTTTTTTGAATCAGAATTTCACCGATATGCCAGTTGGCCATAAGTTTTTTGGGTTACCGTACCTTGTTTACCGCGAAAGACCGAGATGAGTATAAATTTCCCGGGTGGCCCGCGATTGATTTAAAGTGTAAAAATGAAGTCCCGGAGCGCCTTCTGCGAGGAGCCCCCGACACTGCCGGATCGCGTAATCGATGCCAAACCGGAGAATCGAATCCTGGTCATCTCCAAACTTTTCGATGGCCTCCCGGATTTCACGCGGAATTTTCGCCCCGCACATTCTGGAAAATTTTTCAATCTGGGGACCATAGGTCACGGGCATGATCCCAGGAACAATCGGGATCTTGATACCTGCCTTCCGTGCCCGTTCAACAAACCGGAAATAATCCCGGTTGTCGAAAAAAAGCTGTGTATTGATCGCATCCGCTCCCGAGTCCACCTTGATCTTGAGATGTTCAAGATCCCTCTCCAAGTCGCGACATTCGGGATGCCCCTCGGGATAACCGGCCACCACCAGATCGAAGGCCTGACCATAAACACGGTGGGAGCGGATAAAACTGACCAGCTCCGAGGCATAACGGAACCCGTCAGGGGCGGGCCGGAATTCGGTTTCCCCCTGCGGCGGGTCCCCCCGGAGTGCGACAATGTTTTCGATATGGGCCTCCGCAAGCTTACCGAGGATCCCCGCAATTTCCCCACGGGAATGCGCTACGCAGGTCAAATGGGCGGCCGTCTCGATGCCGATCCGGTTTTGAATTTCCGTCACCACCCGGAGCGTGTTGGCCTGGGTGTTTCCCATCGCGCCGTAAGTAACGGACACAAAAGAAGGCTTCAGTTCCTTAAGCTCGGTGGCTGAAGCATAAAGCTTCTGTTCTCCTTCGGGAGTTTTGGGCGGAAAGAACTCAAAGGAAATCGCCGGACGACCTGTCTGATAAAAAGAAGAAATTCTCATAAGAAGGAGATTTTACCGCAGGAATCCCGATATCCTTAGGAAATTTGTAAAAATTTTTTGGGCACTCGATTCGAGTTCGGCGCGAACTCTGGAAAAATCATTTCGAAGCCGGATCGAATCCAGAGCCACCAGGTCCCCATCAATTCTCATCCATTCACGTAGCAAGGGTTCACTCATTTCAACGTGTCCTTGTATCCCATAAACCTTTTCGGCAATTTTTACGATCTGGTTTTCACAAAATTTTCCTCGGGCGAGGCGGGTCATCCCGGATGTAAGGTTAACGGTTTCTCCGTGCAGCTGAAAAACTTTAAATTTCGGCGGTAAGCCCTGAAGGAACGGATCCCGTGCACCGTCCTCGGTTAATTCTATTTCAAACCACTGCCCGTCGGGGCCGCGAAAACCCGTTTCACAAACAGAGTTACGGGAAACAGTGCCACCCTTCGCCTTGACGAGAAGTTGCAGTCCCAGACAAATTCCAAGTAAGGGCACGTTTGTCTCCAAACACCGTTTCAGGAAATCGATCTCGTTCAAGATCTTGGGCGTCCGGTCATTCGCACTGTCAGGACCGCCCAGCACCACCACCGCATCCCCGGGCAATACCACCGGCAGAGGATCTCCTTTATGCAAGTCCACAACCTTAAAAGAAATTTTCAGCGATTCGGCAAGGGAGGTCAAAAACCCCCCTTCTTCGTGGGTAATATTTTTGATAAAAATAATCTTGTTCTGCATCAGGGCACTCTATCAGGATTTTTGCCGGAGACACCGTCAATGATGCGATCCGGGGTTTCCGGGTTTATCAAACTCGGCACGTCTTCAAACGGTACGTTATGATTCGTAAATTTTCCCAAGGATCTCATCAACTGTTGTTGCATCTTCGGGGAACGCCGCGATACTCGAGTGTATCTCGATTCGCGATTCCCCCTTGATCGTTGAAATATAATCTTCAAGAATCTGGTAGAGACGCCCCAGAACAATATAAGCATTTTCCTTTTTAGTATCGGGCAGTAGCACCAGGATCGCCTTCCTGTCCTTGATCGCAAGGTCTGCCGCACGTCGCAAATTTTCATTAATCATGGTTTCCATTTTCAAAACAGCGGCCTGAAGTAGCGGCTCCCCCAGGTTTGATTTTAGCGCTTCAAAATCCACCAAGTCAAAAATGATCAGGGAAAGCGTCCCTCCTTCTTCGACACATCGCCCGAGAGCCAGGTTGATTTGCTCCCGGAAAACTTCCCGAGAAGTGTACATGGGAAAAAGCAGGGTCACGGTAGTCCCTTGAAGAGGGTAGCTGTCGATCGTAATACTTCCATGGTGAAGTTCGACCAGTTTTTTACAAATGGGTAATCCCAATCCCGTACCTTTAATTCCGGGACCCGCCACGCGTTGGAACTGGCGGAATTTTTCGAATACTCTGGGGAGATCTTCGCCTGAAATTCCCCTCCCGGTATCCGCTACCTTGCATTCCACAAATCCTTCTACCTCGCGAATGGAAACTTTGACCCGTCCTTCAGTCGTAAATTTGATCGCATTGCTTATGAGATTGGTCAGGATCTGGACAAATTTATCACGATCCAGATAGACTTCCACCCGATCCCCGGAAGTCTCCACCCCGAGCTCGATCCCTTTGGCGGTGGCCACCCCTTCGAAACTCCGGATCATTTCACGAACTATTTCCGGCATATTGCAAAGGACCCGGTGGAGCTGAACCTGAGCGGATTCAAGTCTGGAGACATCCAGGAGATCATTGATGATCTTCGCCAGGCGGTCAATCCCCTGGAGAATCATGGTGAGAATCTCTTTTTGAGCCGGCAAAATTTTACCTGCCAGACCGTCATAGATCTGGGAGGCCCCTTCGCGGATCACAGTCAGCGGGGTTCTCAACTCGTGAGAAACCGTTCCGATAAATTCATCCTTGAGTTCTTCATACTGCTTTCGCTTTGTGATGTCGTGAAAAATTCCGCGTATTAAAACCTTCCCGTCTTGGGCGGAAAAAAGGCCCAGGTTCCCTTCGACAAGAATCTCCCGATTGGATCGCGTCATCAGGGTCATGGAGATTGTACGCGGGGATTCCCCGTTCAAGATCCCGGTAACCGCCTTCCGAAACTCACCGTGTTGCCGGGAATGAATCACGCTATAAATCGAATCCGGCAGAAGAGCGTCTTCCAGACGTTCGAGAGTCTTGCGCCAGGAAGGATTCACCTCAAGAAGCTGTCCTTCGGGAGTGAATAGCTGAATCAAGTCGTAAGAGTTTTCAAAAAGGTCAGCGCCTTTGAGGGCACATTCCCAGCCAGGTTGAGCTCCCTCGGAATGGTTAAATTGACGGGCCATGGACATTCCTTATCCTCTCAAAGATTTGTCGGGGCACTGAACTCCAAGCAACATGACATTTTTTCTTTTTTCAAAAGGTCTCACACAATCAGAGGATCGGGTAGAGGAACGATAAACTGAACGCCTTTTTCTTTCAGAAATTCTATTTTTTTTATAATTTCGGGCGCAAAGTTCCAGGCGAAGATGAGAACGTAATGAGTCGGCAACTCGCGAAGGTGCGAACTCGGAACAATCGGAATTCCGGAACCCGGCACCAACCTTCCTTGTTTCAGGGGATTGTCGTCCACAATATAGTCAATCGTCGCTGGCGTAAGGCCGCAAAAATTGATGATCGTCGTCGCCTTCGCGGGGGCGCCATAGCCGCAAACAGTTTTTCCGCTCCGTTTGATGTCCGACAACATATCATTGAGTTTCGACCGGAACGCAAGGACCCTCGTCGAAAAATCCTGGTAGACCCTGTCCCCGAGACAACCTTTCTCCGATTCGGCCGCAAGGTAATCCCCCACAACCTTTTCCCGTGTTCTCGGCCCGCCTTTTTTCTGCATAAAAACACGAAGTGATCCCCCGTGCGTGTTGACAGCTTTAATGTCAAAAAGCTCCATCCCAAACCGCTCCGCAAATCGGTCGAGCGCCGTCACACCGATATAACAAACGTGCTCATGGTAGACCATGTCAAAATACATTTTTTCGAGCATGGTCACAAGGTAGGCAAATTCGATGACAAAAAAACCATCGTCCGCGATCAGTTCGCGGACATTACGAATCACCGACTGGATATCATCGATATGAGCAAAAACATTATTCGCGCTCACAACCTGGGCCTTACCAAACCGGGTCGTAATCTCATTGACCGTCTCTAAATCAAAATAGCGGTTCAACGTCACAACGCCCCGCCGGTTGGCGTCGGCCGCAAGGTTTTTTGCGGGTTCCACGCCGACCCCTTTCAGGCCGCACTTTTCGTAGCAAGAAACCAGAAGGCCGTCATTACTGCCGATGTCCACCGCAAGCATGTTTTTTCTGGATCCGATTCGCGATTTCACATCCTCGGCATATTCCGCAAAGTGCGTACGAAACGTCTGGGTGGTCGAACTCACATAGAGATATTCATCAAACATCAGGTTCGCGGGAACAGAATGGGTCAGTTGAACCAGGGCGCAAGCCGGACATTTGACGAGAGAAAGAGGACAGCGAAACTCAGTTTTCCCGGAATCATCCCTGCGCGGAAGGTTGTTGGCAAGCGGTTGCAAACCAAGATCCAGGAAGGCACTCCCTAATGGGGTATCACAGTATCGACATGTTTTTCGCTGATATAAATTATGTTCCATAGTATCTACGCCGCCGGCGGAGGATAAATGCCGGTAATCTTTCCGTGACGGATAACAATATGTCCACCGGAAAGCAATTCGATCTTCCCCCTGATGACCCGGTCAATTACGTCCGCGACAAAACCGGCCCCCTGCTGGCGCTCAGAGTCCTCTCGTCCGAAGAGATCCGCGCGCATTTTGGTATTCATTCCTCCGGGACAAACAGTCACACACTTGAGATTGCCATCGTTTTCTTTTGCGATCGTTTGCGAAAGAGCAAGCACCCCAAACTTAACGGCCGAGTACGAAAAAAGTCTCGGCACCGCACGTGTACCAGCCATGGAAGAAATGTTGATAATCAGCGGCCGGGCAACGGTTTTCATCAACGGGATGAAATACTTACACATTAAAAACGCAGAAACAAGATTTTGCCGAAAGTGTTTTGTAAGGTCCTGCACCGAAGTTTCTTCGACACGCATAAGCCGCCCGCAGTAGCCAGCGTTATTGATCAAAACATCCACGCGAGGAAAGTTTCTTTTAATCTTTCGAACCAACGACACAACACCACTCTCGGACGCAACATCGCATTGCATAAGCCGAAATTTTTTGGACGGCTCGCAAAGACGGGCCTCAGCCCAGTATTTTCGGGTGCGGCTGATCCCGAAAACAGTATCTCCGGTCGCGATAAATTTTTTTGCTAACTCAAGGCCCAACCCGCGACTGGCACCGGTAATAACAACTATTTTATTCATAGTGAAAGGCCCAACCTCCCGACCTAAAAATCCGGGATTGCTTTGTTGTATTAATCTAAAAGGTTTTTGCTTATCGCGACTTCGTGATAGAACTTATCGGGTTTTTAATTCTTTGTTGAGGTACCCGTCGATCACGGCGAAAGCGATGGTGTCTTCTTCATACTTTCCCTCTTCGCGCATCCGTGTGGTTAACGAGAGAAAAACGGAATCTTCCGTGAATTTCTGCGCATGTGCGACCATCGGCGGTGTTTTAACGATGTCGCCAGCCTTCACCTTCAGCACCTGTTTCCTGGAAGGATCCTCGACCGGACAACAGTGGGTTTCATAGGCCCCGCTGATCAAGTACATGTACTGGATATCTTTTTTATGATAATGATTTGCCCGGACGGATCCTTTCTTAGAGGTAATGTAGGCAACGTGGCCAATATCCCCTTCAAAAACGTTGAAGATTTCTCCTCGAGCATCAACAAACGCAGGGTCGACATGCTTAATGGTTTCTAATTCCATGATAGGTTCCTTTCTTAGATTAGCTTTAACGGGGCAACGTCTTATGGAAAGCGTGGAACGAAACCCTCGATCCGAAAAATATTCCCCTTTCCTCGTTTCCCAGTATTTTTAAAACTCCTGAAACCAGGCAATCGTACGCCTCAACCCCTCTTCAAGACCATATCGGGGCTGATAGCCGGTCACCGTGGAAAGTTTGGTAATGTCAGGGCACCGGCGTTTCGGATCACTCTTGGCATAGACCGCATGGGGCGGATCGATATTCACGATCTCCACCGGATACGACATAGCTTTTTGGACGTAACGCGCCAGTTCCTGGATTGAGATTTCGGGCTCAGGGTTTCCCAAGTTGAAAGCTTCACCGTTAGCCTCACTGAAGAGAACTCGGAAAAGCGCTTCAACCCCATCATTGATGTAACAAAAAGACCGCGTGTTCCGACCGTCCCCGTGAATCGGCAACGGCTCCTTGCGCAATGCGTGCTCAATAAAATTGGGTAGCACACGATAATCGTCCGGACGGATTCCCGGGCCATAAACGTTAAAAGGCCGTACCATTTTCACCGGAGTCTCGTACACGTTCCAGAAAGCCGAGCACATGGTTTCACCGTACCGTTTTGATTCGTCATAGCAGGCTCGAGGTCCAATAACCGCCACGTTACCGCGATATTCCTCCCGGGTCGGAACATGCTGGCTGTCCGGATCTCCGTAAACTTCACTCGAACTGGTAAAAAGAAAACTTTTCACTTTTTTCTCACGGGCAAGTTCAAGCATATTCCGGGTTCCGATTGTACCCACATCCATGGTTTCAATCGGATACTTGGTGTAATAGACCGGGGAGGCAATCCCCGCGGCATGAATAATGTAATCCACTTTTTCATCCAACCTTACTGGCTCAATGACATTTTGCCGGCGGAAAACAATATTTTCATCCGAAATAATTTGTTGCTCATAGCCCGTGATGAAGTTATCAAGAAGGATTGCCTTGAGCTTTTTGTGATGGAGATGGTGTTGGTTCATATGACGCAGAAGAAGCGTAATGTAATTTCCGAGAAATCCCCCCGCTCCGGTCACAAGGAAAGTGCTATCCTCGAAGTGTTTATGATAAGGCTTCAGGCTTTTTGCTAACTGCGTGATATCTTCCTGGATAATTTTGGATTCATAAAGACGCTTTTTCGATTTATCGGTCACTGCATCCACCTCTCTCGAATCGTCGTTATTATTTGTTCTACTGGCTATCGTTGGGGAAACCCGTACAGTTTCTCAGCTAAGAAAAGAGTTGTGATTATAGCCTAAATCGTGTAGAAGAACGAAATAAAATTATGCGACACATCCAGCAAATCATCGAATATTTTCTTCGAAAAAAGTGGCTCGGGGTTCTTCTCATCATTCTCCTTGTATCGGGGATCGGTATTTCCACCATTTACCGCGGGGCATTCAGCCCGAAACAGAGAACGGATCTTGCCGTTTTCCTCAAAGCGGCAGAGATGGTTCATGAAGGACGCGCAGACCACATCTACGGGATCGAAACCAAACGGAACTGGCATTATGTCTATACGCCGCTACTCGCAATTTTGATCGCACCCGCAGCAAAACTCCCGTTCATCATTCCCGTCACAATCCATTACGCTATGTCGCTGGCGGGTCTTGCAATCGTTTTCTTTCTCTCGCTGAGGTTTACATCCGACAGAAAAAACGCGGCTTGGCAAATCGTTCTCTCCTCTCTCCTTTGCATTCCTGTTTTTCTGAATACTCTGACCCGTGGACAGCTCGGTATCCTCATGCTTTTTTTTCAGGGAGCGATCTTTTTTTCTTATTTAAAAAATTACAAAGTTTTGGCCGGATTTCTGCTGGCATTTGCAGTCAGCCTCAAAACCAGCCCGCTTGCCGTCCTTTTCGTTTATTTTTTATTCCGCAAAGAGTGGACCCTTTTGCTAAGTGCCGCTCTTGGGTTTGTTTTTTTCATGATCCTTTATCCGTCCGTCATGATCGGGTTTGAAGAAAACTGGAAACTGCTAACTATCTGGCAGGGCCTCATGAAGGAAGGATCATCAATTGAAGCGTATAAAAATTATTTATGGCCAGAGCTCTTCACGCCTTTCGCGGCCGACAATCAGTCTTTCTATGCAGTCCTGACCCGTTTTTACTGGCGGGGAGAATCAGACTTTATTGCCAATCCTTCCCATTGGGTGCGGTGGATCTCCGTATCAACAGGGATCATCGCCATCCTCTTGCTTTTTGTAAAAAATATGCGTTCGAATCCAAAATCCGGAGAGGAGACACCGATCGAGGACAAACTGTCCGAATTTTCACTTTATCCCGTAGGGATGCTCCTTTTTTCTCCCGTCACGCAAATTCATCATTATACCTCTCTCTACTTCATGTTCCTTGCCGTCTTTTTTCTTTGGAACCGAAAAAAAACATGGCTTCCGCTCGCCGGCGTCTTCTGCTCCGCGTCTTTGTTCCTGCTGGGTCTGATGATCGAGCCTCTTGCCTACTGGGGCTTTCCGATGTGGGGTGCTTTTATTCTGTGGGGAATTCTTTTATCCTGCCCGGCTCCCTCCATGAAGAATTCCGGCGGAGCGTGAAATATTTTTCCCAAATGTGAAATGAGGCGAGTCACCCCATTCGTTATATCCGGGCTCGGCTCCCATGGCACGAATCCGCCGATCAAGGCAGTGGGAACATTGGCGGGAATTTTCATTCAGGCAAGGTTTACCCGCATAAAGCTGATACTGCGCGCGATATTTCACCGGCGTCATATTCGGCATAATGATATTAGCACCAGCTAGAACCCCCTGTTCCCGGCCTTCATCATCGATCGCCTGGAGTGCCGTCGCTGCCACCATATTTACATTTTTAAGATGAATCCGGGTGAGTGCCGTCATCACCAGTCCAAGCCGCAACTGTTCTTCTGCATCATACCTAAACCCGTTCAATCCCGGACATCGGATCCCCGTGCTAACCTCCGGCATTAAATCAGGCTGACCCGCTAATGGAGTATCAGCATGCGGGATATAAGGTCCCATCCCAATCATATCGATATCTTCTCTCTCGAAAAAGAAAATATCGTTCACAAGATCCTCACGGGTCTGGCCCGGAAGCCCGATCATCACGCCGGTACCCGTCTGGTAGCCAATTCGCTTCAGTGCGCGTAGACAATCGAGTCTTTCTCTAAACGAATGATCACCGGGATGGATTTTGTGATACAGTGCGGGGTTACTGGTTTCAATCCTCAGAAGATAGCGATGAGCACCCGCTTTAAACCATCTTTCGTAAGTCTCAGGTGTCTGTTCACCAAGAGAAAGCGTAATCCCGAGCCGTCCATCACTCAACGCTTTCATTCCGCGAACCACCTCTTCGATGAAACCGGTATAGTCCTCCCCCTGGCGCTCTCCAGCCTGCAGGACGACAGAACCGTAATTCATTTCAAACGCCTGGCGGGTACAGGTTAAAATTTCTTCCATCGTCATGGCATACCGCGTTACGTTTGGATTCCCGCCACGGATCCCGCAGTAGTAGCAGTTTTTTGAGCACACATTGCTCAGCTCAATCAGCCCACGAAAATAGACCTTCGTCCCCACGTATTCAATCGCACACGCACGGGCCTTTTTAAACAGCCCGTCGAGCTGCCTCGGATCTTTTTCATCAAGCCAATGGAGCATTTCCTTTTTTTTCATAAATAGTTGAAAGCGCAACGGTCAACACACAGCCCCCGATAAACTCGTCGCCCTTGGACCCTGTGCATTGCGTTAAAGAAATAAATCCCTCTCTCCATCTCTGATGCGTTCAAGAAATCCATAAAAAACTTTAAAACCATTCGGGTTTCTCTCCCGGATCTCGTTAATTTCTTTTTCCATCACCTTCATACCGATTTCACGAGTTTCGGGAGACGCAAAATCATCCAGCCATTCCTGAAAGGTAAGAACAGCATTCAACTTGCAGAATTTTCCCTCCCTGCCGCTCCTGAGCAGTTCCATAATGCACTTGCCCGTACGCCCACAGCGGTATCCGGCCGTGCAAAACGACGTAATAAATCCCGTCTTCGCAAAATCTCGAACCAGTTCATCCAGGCCCCGCGTGTCGCCGAGTATAAACTGCTGGCGGTCTTCCTGTTGGGTTTCGCTATCTTCGCTGTAGCCCCCGATACCAAGTTTCGATGACGCGTCCATCTGCGTAATGCCGTGATAGATCGCCTCACGCCTTATGTCTGCCGTTTCCCGCGCTGTGACAATCATACCGGTATAAGGGATCGCGAGACGGATCAGCATGATCACCTTCAGAAAATCTTGATCAGAAACCCGGTACGGCGACTGAAAAACATAAGGGGCATTCAACGCCGGCTCCAGTCGGGGGAAGGAAACCGTATGCGGTCCAATCCCCATTTTCGACTCAAGATCAATCGCATGATGGAGCAGTGCCATCACTTCAAACCGCCAGTCATAAAGCCCAAAAAGAACGCCAATTCCAACATCGTCAATCCCTGTCTCAGGTTCCATGGCCCGATGCATGGCATAAAGCCGCCACTGATAATCCGACTTCAGGGTACCCTTCGGGTGGAGTTTGGCATAGGTCTCATGATGATACGTTTCCTGAAACACCTGATAGGTCCCGAGTCCCACATCATGCAACAATTTCAATTCCCCGGCAGGCATCGGCGCAGCGTTAACGTTAATTCGCCGGATATTTCCGCACCCTTTTTTAACCGGTACCTTCACGTCATAAATCGTTCTCATGCTCTCGGCGATGTAATCAACTCCAGTCATGGGATGCTCACCGTAAACCGCAATAATGCGTTTATGCCCGATGGTGCCCGCCAGAGATTCCGTTTCCTGGCGTATCTCTTCCATCGAGAGGATGCGTCTTTGGGCAGTCGCATTTTCACGTTTGAAACCGCAATAGGCACAGTTATTGACGCAGTAACTGCCCATATAAAGCGGCGCAAAAGTCACGATCCTGTTGTCATAGACCTTCAGTTTGATCTTGAGAGCTGTTTCCCGCATTTCGCGAAGCATTTCAGGATCACGAACCTGGATCAGCTCGGCCAGTTCGGCTGGAGTCAGAGTCTTCACCTCCAGGGACTTGGCCAAAATCTCTTGCACCCGTTCCCTTGAAGGTTCCTGGGCCAATTTGATCTCATCCCAGATTTTTTTATCCTGAATAAAATCCCGGCCCCCTTCAAGATACTTGTCAATCTGATCACGTTTGATTCTGTTTGTAACCCATGCCGTTTCCAGACTCATGATAGCCTCCACCTTAAAACCTTTTCTTTTGCACCGTACGATTCCTTGCTCCGATTTTTTTCACTCTGTGTCCCAATGCGATGTAGGGGGCAATTCTTCCGCATATCTTCATAAACTTGCAGGGCCTCAGGGAACGGTTCAATAACCCTCCCGAGGGCACCCTGAAGATAAGAAATACAAAGCCCGTAATTGGTCATCGGAACTCCTGCCAGCTTCGCGCGCTGGATCCGGACCAGTGTCTCACGCCGCGTCAGCATACAAGAACCACATTGAATGATAAGCTGGTACTTTCGGACATCCGGCGGGAAATCCCTTCCTGAAGTAACATCGATATGGATATCATGCCCAAGATATTTGTTAAGCCAGGCCGGAATTTTGACGCGTCCAATATCGTCCTCGATTGCATGGTGACTACAAGATTCAGCAATCAAGACTCTATCCCCAGGCTTAAGGCGATCCACCGCCAAAGCACCTCGGGTCATTTCCACGATATCCGCTTTGAGCCTCGACAGCAGAATCGAAAAGGTCGTACATTTCACTCCCTCGGGGGTCTCGGCCACCATCCGGTCGACCACCTGAGAATCACAAACAACAAGATCCGGGGGCCCGGCAAGTTTTGAAAGTGCCTGTCGATATTCACTTTCTTTGACGACCAGCGTCATACCATGATGATCCAACACGTCGCGGATCGCCTGCACCTGAGGCAAAATAATCCTTCCCTTCGGCGCTTCAGCATCAATCGGAACAATGAGAACCGCAAGACCTCCGCGTGGCATCAAATCTCCGAGCAGTGCCGGCGCCGAAAGGTAGTCGTCCGGACAGACCTCAAGAAGAAAACGCTTGAGTTCGTTCACCTGCGCGTCACGCTTTGAAAGATCCGTGCTTGAGCAAATAAGAAAACGAGGCGTTTTTTCACGAACACGCGTCAGAAACTCACCAGACGGTAGAACGACATCGGACTTATTAATTACCACAATCAATGGGCTTTTTCGGGATTCTGCCTCACGAACCACTTCTTCTTCAAAAGACGTCCACACGCCCGACTCCAGGACAAGTAGCGTCACATCCGAACGGTCAAAAATCTTCCGGGTCCTTCGAACCCGGTCCGCTCCAAGCAAAGACATATCATCCATCCCCCCGGTATCCAAAAACACCACCGGACCAACAGGTAAAAGCTCCATGGTTTTCTCGACCACATCCGTGGTGGTTCCGGGCACAGGAGAAGTGATGGCAACATCCTGTCCGGCGACCATGTTGAGAAAACTGGACTTCCCCACGTTCGTACGCCCAAAAATTCCAATCTGTAATCTTAAACTCTTAGGGGTATATTGCATTTTTCCCTTTCTCGTGTTCAAAATCGGATATTGAATACAAAAAATTTCTTTTTCTAAATCTCCCCATAACTTCAAGCCATGTCGGCGAATTTAAGTTGCTGGAAGCGGGACGCGCCTAAAAAAAAATCAGCATGTCGGGTCAAACTCGCCCATGTTTTTCTCACACTAACTTGGTGACTGTTTGGTAAGCCCCGACTTTACGGCAACGCCGTCAAGGGCACCCAACCTTCCCGTAAGAGCACCCAGCTCATCGGTGGTCGCATCGACAATCAGCGTAATCACCGAACACCCCCTCTCCTTGTAAGGTAACCCGACCCTTGCCACAATAATTTCAGCGTGTTCCGAAAGGAGCTCATTAACCGCGTGAGCAGCTTTTTTCCTGTCTTCAACAATGATTCCGACAAATCCCACTCGTTTTGACATTCTTTTCTCCTCTTCTAAAAAAATTAACCCCGGTAGAACCTTCCTGAAGGAACGACCGGGGTTATGGCAAACTTTGATTTTCCCCTTGGCGTCAGCCCGTAAGGGCCTTCTCTTCAGGAACTTGTTTTTAGTGTCTCACACACTTACAGACAAATACTTTTATTGGCGCTCTGAACTTGTCATTACAACTTACCTTCGATAAACCGGAAGGGGCTGATATTTCGTATGGAGCAAATGGTGCGCCTTTTCGCTAAGCGGTTTACCGAGAAATTCTTTATAGAGCTTCTGCACATACGGATTTTCATGAGAGCAACGCACCGTTTGAGCTTCATCATCGGTGTACAGCCCTTTCGCACGCGCAATCCGAAGCTCATCCGTCACACCATAAGGTTGTCCCCCGCCTCCCACGCAACCGCCGGGGCACGCCATGACCTCCACGAAATGATAAGGTAACGGTTTACCTTCCTTCTGAGCCTGACGGATTTGGTTTAAGACAAACTCAACGTTGGCAAGACCATGCGCGACCGCAATCTTCACTTCCGTCCCTTTAATATCAACGGAAGTTTCCTTAACGCCTTTCAGCCCACGCACATTTTCAAATTCGACCTTGGCAAGTTTTTCTCCGGTCACAAACGAATACGCCGTCCGAAGCGCCGCCTCCATGACACCGCCCGTTGCACCAAAAATCGTTCCCGCGCCGCTATAATCCCCAAGAATATGGTCGCACTCTTCATCCGGCAAATTGACAAAGTCAATTCCTGCCTGTTTGATCATTCGCGCGAGTTCCCGGGTCGTAAGCACCACATCCACATCCTGGTACCCCGAGGCAGACATATCCGTACTACGGGAAATTTCAAATTTTTTAGCCGTACAAGGCATGACGGACACTACCCTTAACTTTGCGGGATCCAGCTTGTTCTTTTGTGCATAGTACGTCTTGATCAACACCCCCATCATTTCATGAGGCGATTTCGCAGATGAAAAATGAGGGATCATATCCGAATGAAATTTCTCCATAAAATCAACCCAGGAAGGGCAACAGGTTGTAATGAGCGGAAGCGGCCCTTTTTTGTGAACAAATCGCTCAACAAATTCCGACGCTTCTTCCATAATCGTCACGTCCGCGCTAAAATTCGTATCAAAAATCGCCTTAAAACCCATGCGTCGAAGTGCCGCATAAATCTTTTTCGTCACATTAGCTCCAAGCGGAAAACCAAAAGCTTCTCCAAGCGCGACGCGAACCGCCGGGGCAATTTGGACAACGCAGTACTGCTCCGGATCACGCAGGGCACGCCAAGCAAGAACGGTATCATCCTTTTCAAAAATAGCACCCGTCGGACAGTGAGCCGCACACTGTCCACAGCGAACACAGGGAGAATCCGAAAGACTAATATCCCCCGCCGGCGCCATCCGCGTATTGAATCCTCGCTGTAGAAAGGTTAAAGCCCAGACATCCTGGACATTTTGGCAAACATCGACACACCTTCCGCAGTTAATACACTTACGCGGATCCAGCACGATGTTTCCCGTCGAATCATCCTTCGGAATTTCACGCACAATTTTTTCAAAATATTCTTCCCGAATTCCAAAGTCTGCCACCAGAGTCTGTAATTCACAATTATTGTTTCGTCCACAAGTGAGGCACTCATTCGGATGATTGGAAAGAAAAAGCTCGATCACAGTCCGCCGGATCGCGACAATCTCGGGGTCGTGAGTGATGATATCCATACCTTCCTCGATCGGTGTGCAACAGGCACGAAGCATTTTTTTTGAACCCTTGACCCGAACGAGACAAATACCGCAGGCACCCGAGGCGTGCAGATAAGAATCCGGGTGTTTGCAAAGTGTCGGAATCTTGATCTGGACTTTCTTGGCAGCATCGAGAATCGTCGTCTGCGCGGGCACTTCTACTTGAATACCGTTAATCACTGCTTTAACCATATTGACCCCATCAAGTTCCTAATCAATTTAGATTTGAAATTTCAGATCAGCTTCGGCTTATGGCCCTAGGCTTACAAACCTCAAAACACTGTCCACATCGAATGCATTTGGTCTGATCGATCAGGTAACCGCTTTCACGGTTTCCCGAAATCGCACCCACAGGACAAGCCTTAAAACACATCCCGCACTTCACGCATTTATCCTGAATAATCACAAACTGGATCAGCTTCGCGCACTTGCACGCGGGACATTTCTTCTTGTTCACATGCGCATCGTATTCCGCACGATAATAGTGCAGGGTGGACAACACCGGATTGGGAGCCGTTTGCCCAAGGCCACAGAGGGAGGCCTTCTGCATGGCGTGTGAGATTTGCTCGAGCTGGGCCAGATCCTTTTGCGTTCCTTGTCCATCCGTCACTTTCGTGAGAAGCTTCAACATTTGGGTGCCGCCGATCCTGCAGGGCGCACATTTTCCGCAAGATTCGTCAACGCAAAACCCGAGATAAAATTTCGCAATATCCACCATACAATCATCCTCGTCCATAACAATCATCCCGCCCGAGCCCATGATGGATCCCATCTTCTGCAGGCTTTCATAGTCCACTTTAGTCGCAAAATATTCTTTCGGGATCACACCGCCCGAGGGACCGCCGGTTTGAATGGCCTTCACCTGCTTTCCGCTCATCGCGCCACCGCAAATCCCGTACACAATATCCTCAACCGTGGTGCCCATCGGCACTTCCACCAGTCCAGAGTTTTTAACTTTTCCCGTCACCGCAAAAACTTTAGTCCCCTTCGACGTTTCAGTCCCGATCTTTGAAAACCAGTCAGCGCCCTTGAGGAGAATGACGGGGATATTGGCAAGAGTTTCCACGTTATTGATGCAGGTCGGCCGACCCCACAATCCCTTGACTGACGGGAAGGGAGGCCTCGGACTCGGATAACCGCGCTTGCCTTCAATCGATGCGATCAATGCGGTTTCTTCACCACACACAAACGCACCGGCACCAAGACGGATTTCCAGATCAAAGCAAAAGGAAGAGCCAAGAATGTTATTTCCAAGAAGTCCGGTTTCATGACAACGCTTAATCGCTTTTTCAATTCTCTCGATCGCAACCGGATATTCCGCACGGATGTAAAAGAACCCCTTCGACGCGCCAATCGCGTAACCTCCGATGATCATTCCCTCGATCACCGAATACGGGTCCCCCTCAAGAACTCCCCTGTCCATATAGGCACCCGGGTCGCCCTCATCACCGTTACAAACAATATATTTCTGGTCGTTTTGGGACTTGCGAGTAAATTCCCATTTCATACCGGTTGGAAATCCGGCGCCGCCTCGCCCTCGAAGCCCACTCGTTTTCATTTCCTGGATAACTTTCTCCGGCGTATAACTTCCAAGGACTTTCGCAAGCGCGGCAAACCCGTCGTGAGCTATATAATCTTCCAAGCTCTCCGGGTCAACAACACCACAATTGCGAAGAACAATTCTCAGCTGTTTCGAAACAGGTTTCACCAATTTTGCTGAATAAGGATTCCCCGTTTTGATGCTATCTACAATCAAGGAAACATCGGATTCTTCAATCTGCGTATAAACAAGATTATCCGGAACCACGCGTACGGCCACTCCCTGGTTATAAAGACCGATATCTGCAACACGGACCGGGATCACCTCATTTTCAAGACCCTTTTCCCTAATCACTCCGAGAAAGAAACCGTAAAAGTCCCTGGTTCTATCTTTTCCCGCAATTCCCGTATCCTTGATAAATACTGTCTTAGACATGGCGCTCCTGTTTTTGAGTAAACTAAACTCGAATATCCATTACGTGATCATTGACGAGCAGTCTGCCGCACACATGATCTTCGATGATTTTGACGGCCGTTTCGCGATCCACCTTACCGTAATGAACCCGGGGCAATCCCCTGACGCAAACCTCAACCATCGGCTCCGCCGAGCACATCCCCACACACCCGCATTTTTTGATCTCAATGTCAGCATTATGTTTACGAGCTTCTTCGCAAAGCACATCAAAGGTTTCCTGAGCTCCCGCAGCGATCCCGCAACTTGAACAACCCACTTTGATCCAGTTTTTTTCAGCCGCTGTGGCGTCCTGTTTGATTTTGGCCAGATCTTCCCGAGTCAGTTTTGCCATATCCCCCGCGCTCCCATTAAACCACTTTCGTTTCCGTCCCGATTTCATCCGAATAATGTGCGATAATATTTCCAATATCCTTCTTCTTGACACCGCCGTAAATCTTTTCACCGATCTTGAGAACCGGCGCAAGGCCGCAACACCCCAGACAGCGAACTACTTCAAGATGAAACTGTCCATCCTTCGTCGTCTCTCCTGGTTTGATACAAAGAAGATGCTCAAGCTCGGCCACCAGTTCTGCACCGCCCTTCAAATAACAGGCAGTTCCCATACAAACAGAAATGGTCTTTTTCCCGGGAGGTGAAAGACGGAAAAAGTGGTAAAAAGTAATGACTTCATAAATACGCGCCAGCGGCACATCCAGGACCTCGGAAAGCACCAGGGACACTTCTCTGGGAACATACCCGTAACGGTTCTGGATCTGGTGGAGCACCATGATCAGATTGCCTTCCTTGTCCTTCCACGCATCTGCGATCTCTCGGATCTCTTTCTCAATCTTACTTTTATCCATTCAAAAACTCCCTCGAACTACTTTTATTTTTTTATCTGCTCAATCGCTTTAGCCACCAACGTTACATAAGTCATTGCACTGGCCCCCCCCACCAGAACCGCCACCATGCAAGCCTCGAGCATTTCTTCCTTCGACCATCCCACATCCAAACATTGGCGAACCGCATTGGGAATGCAGACCGGACACTTCTGGGTAACGCTTGCCACCAGTATCAAAAGCCACTTTGTCTTTTCCGGAATCTTTCCGCCCCGGGTCAAAGCTTCTTTTTCCTTCATAAAAGCGTCGTAGGCCTGGGGAACCGTTTTCCGGATATCCACCATCGCCTCATTAAACTGGCTCAACAGCTTCTGCGCATCATATTCCATATTTTGACCTCATTTTGGCCCGTTAGAACCCGTAGTTTCCTCAATGCTTATGACTGGGCGCCACAGAAAAGAGAAAGTATCTTTAATGTAAAATCGATACTCCGAACCTGCACTTTCTCGGGAACATTAATCGAGTGCGGCGCAAAATTCAAGATCCGGTGAAGCCCTGACAAAACCATGTAATCGGCAACTTCCTGGCACTGCTCTTTCGGTACGGCAATAATTCCAATATCCGCCCGGCACCTTTTGATAATCTCCGGAGCCCTTTCAAGGGGATAAACCTTGACTCCGTTAACTTTTTTACCGGTCTTTTTTCGATCCACATCAAAAGCGGCCACCAGCTTGATCTTTTTCTGGTGAAAACCCGGATATTTTAGTACCGCAGACCCTAAATTTCCTACCCCAAAAAGCACCAAATGAACTGTGTGGTTCTGCAACAAATAATTTTCAAGCGTCTTCTTCAGATCGGCCGTCTTGTACCCGACCCTGGGTTTCCCGACGCTTTTAAAATTGGAAATGTCTTTCCGTATTTGGACATCCGAAAGACCTGTAATTTCAGAGAGCTGCCCGGAAGAAACCAGATAGCGTTTTTCCTTAAGCAGACCTTCCAGAGTTCTGATATAGAGGAGAACCCTTGTAATCGTCTTTCGGGGAAGTTTTTTCATTATGAATTCGTGAAATTCAGAACAATTAAAATATTACCAGCCTAAAACAGTTTTGACAACATGAAATTTAAACCCGAAACTTGCCCCCCCCTACTCGCCGATGTCCTCATCCCAGAGCTGAGGGGTTTCAGAGATAAAATCACGCATGATCTTTTGACATTCGGGAAGATTAAGGTTCATCATTTTAACACCCCGGTTCTTTGCATAAGCCTCAGGCCCCCGAAACGTTTCATTCTCTCCGATAACCACTACCGGTATTTTATAGAGAAGAATCGCTCCCGTACACATCGAACAAGGTGAAAGCGTGGAGTAAATCACGCATTTTTTATAATCCTTCGAAGTAAGCCGCCCCGCGTTCTCCAGACAATCCATTTCCGCATGCAAAATAGCAGAATCTTTTTGGACTCTCCGGTTATGCCCCCTTCCGATAATCGCTCCGTCCTTCACAAGGACCGAGCCTATCGGAATGCCGCCTTCGGCATGGCTTCGTAATGCCTCTTTTATCGCCTCTTTCATGAATTTTAGATGCTGTTTTTTCGTCATAAACTTCTAAAGAAAAAACTTTCCTATTTTTTAGCTCCAGCGTTTCTGTCCACTAGCCCAAAAATAATTTCCTAAAACCGATCCGTTGGATCTTCCCAACTCCTCTTGGTTCCTGTTTTAGAACTTCAAAAATTCCATACGATAATTTGCCGTGGGGTTACGAGCCGAAGGGCCGGCGACTAAAACCGCTCGTCCCCCCTCAGGCATTTCTCTTTTCAACCACTCAGCCGCATAGGAAGTCCAACACTCTGGTTCATCCTCCATTTCGATCGGATAAACTCCGTAGGAAAAAAGAAGCGGCCGGGTCATCGACCGTTCCGCGCTGGCCGCAACAATCCAGGGAGACGGCTTAAACCTCGAGATCATCCGAACCGTTGCACCTGTCCGGGTGGGGATAAATAGAGCCGCGACCGGGATCGTTTTAAGTGTACGTTCCACAACGAGCGACTCCGCTTCCCCAGGCGAATCGATCGGATCTTGCTCGCATAGCGCTTGAATCGCCTCTAACGTTGGCTGAGGACGATGGCATTCCGTAAAAATCGCAATTTTCGATAACATCGCCACTGATTCTTCGGGGAACTTTCCCATCGCGGATTCTGCCGAGAGCATCACACAATCCGCCCCATCAATAATAGCATTGGCAACATCCGTCGCTTCTGCCCGAGTTGGAAGTCGGCTTGAGGTCATCGACTCAAGCATCTGAGTCGCAACGATCACAGGCTTTCCGGCTAGGTTGGCCTTCGCGATCATTTTTTTCTGCGTGATTGCAATTTGTTCGATCGGAACTTCAACTCCGAGGTCCCCCCGTGCCACCATAATGCCATCAGCCGCTTTCAAAATCTCATCGAGTTGACTCAGGGCCCCGGCCCGCTCAATCTTTGCGATGATAAACGGATTTTTTCCCATCCGGATCGCGGCGTTCCGAACCGTCTCAATGTCTCGGGCATTTTCAACAAACGACTGACTCACAGCATCCACACCATTCGCAAGCGCAAATTCAAGACATTCCCGATCCCGTTCTGTAAATGCGCCAATACCGAGATGGATCCCGGGAAGATTGAGCCCTTTCCTTGAACGAAGCTCTCCGCCCACAAGCACTTTGCACCTGACATCATGCCCCGACACGTTTTCAACCGCCAGTTGGACAAGCCCGTCATTGAGAAAAAGTTTGTCGCCGGATTTCACAACCTTGGGGAGAGATTTAAAGCTCATCGAAACCCGCTGAGAATCACCGACAATATCATCCGAAGTCAGGGTAAACATGTCCCCT
Source organism: uncultured bacterium (assembly GCA_964445745.1). Lineage (GTDB taxonomy): Bacteria > Omnitrophota > Omnitrophia > Omnitrophales > Aquincolibacteriaceae > UBA1443. The sequence continues at coordinate 50,531 of CAYULU010000004.1, forward strand.
GCCTTGAGCTCAACGGGCTCCGGTCTTATGGGACCCAGCCGCATTTTGGGACCGGAGAGATCCGCCATAATCGCAACTTTTTTTCCGGTGACCTTTTCTGCCTCACGGATTCGGCGAATCACTCTGCCGTGGGCCGAAAAGTCGCCGTGGGAAAAGTTAAGCCGGGCAATATTCATGCCCGCGTTGATCAGGCTCTCCAACATCTCTCCTGACTCGGATGCCGGCCCGATCGTTGCGACAATTTTTGTTTTATGCCCCGGAAGTATGGCCACCATGTATCGTCCTTTTCACCTTCACCGTTTTTTTGTTGAAGGTCTCACCAGTTGAACACGGGAATTTGTCCCGTTTGAGAAATCAAACGTCGGAAGACTCGGTCAGGTCATCATCGGCCGTTTCTCCGGCTCCCGCGCCCTGATTCTTCCGGGGAACAATCGTATCGGTCACATTTCCCGAACCGTCGATGATGCCACGCCTGGATGCTTCTATAAATTTGACAAAGTGTGCGACCTCCGGACTCTTGAAACTTTTTTTGATGGCTTCAATTGCCTGGGTCGTATTAAGTCCTGAACGGTATAAGAGCCGATAAGATTCTTTGATTTCTTTCCGCACTTCAGATCCGATGCCGGCGCGACGCATCCCCACCACGTTGATTCCCTGGGCCACACCCGGCCGACCGCCACAAATAACAAAGGGGGGGATATCTTTGTTGAACGCCGAAAGCGCGCTCACCATGGCAAGCATACCAATTCGCGTAAACTGATGAAATCCTGTCATACCGGAAAGAAATGCACGGTCTTCCACCACGCAATGGCCGGTCAGCGAAGCTTGATTGACCATAATAATACGGTTTCCGAGACAGCAGTTATGGGCAATATGGCAATAGGCCATAATAAAGTTTTCATGCCCGATGACAGTTGAAGTCCCGGCCTTGGTACCCCGGTGAATTGTGACAAATTCGCGGATAACATTCTTGTTCCCGATCTTTGTCTCGGTATCTTCATTCTTGTAGGCAAGATCCTGGGGAGTGTGGCCAATCACGGCGTTCATGTGGATCTCGTTGTCATCTCCCAACTCGGTACCCGTACCAATAAACGTTCCCTGGGATATCCGGTTACGCCGGCCAAGCCTGACTCCACTTTCTATGGTGACGCATGGTCCGATTGAATTCTCGTCACCTAAAGAAACATTGCTTCCGATGATTGCCGTGGGATGAATGATGTTCGACATGCGGGGGATTATATCAAGTTCGGCACGCGGAGTACAGCATACGAAGTGTTGGAAGATGTGTTGGAAGACGACCTTTCGTGTTTCTCAGGCCATTCCGCATCAAACTTTCTTTAAAATTAAAATCGAATTTTTCCCACCAAATCCAAAAGAGTTTTTCATAGCCGTTCGAATTTTCGCAGGACGCGCCTCATTAGGGACATAATCAAGATCACATTCAGGATCTCTAGAGCCATAATTAATCGTGGGAGGAATCACCTGATTTTCCATAGCAAGCAATGTGGCGATCAGCTCTACGCTTCCCGCCGCCCCGATTAAATGCCCGATCATGGATTTGATGGAACTAATCGGGAGCTTTCGAGCATAATCTCCGAAAACTTTTTTGATGACCATCGTTTCCGTTTTATCATTCAGAGGAGTCGAAGTCCCGTGGGCATTAATGTAATCAATTTCATCCGGTCTCAGACCCGCTTCACTCAAAGCAAGACGCATCGCCCGTCCTGCCTCCCTGCCCTCAGGATCAGGGGCCGTCATGTGATAAGCATCACAGGTCATACCATGGCTCAGGATTTCGCCATAAATATGAGCCCCGCGTTTTTTAGCATGTTCGTATTCTTCGACCACAAACATGCCTGCACCTTCCCCTAGTACGAAACCATCACGATCCGCGCTAAAAGGGCGGGATGCTTTTTCCGGCTGATCATTTCGTGTGGAGAGCGCTCGAGCGACACAAAAAGACGCCATAATCCCTGGAAAAATCGTTGCCTCCGCCCCTCCCATAATCAAAAAATCAAGGCGACCGCTTCGGATGGCGTCAAAGGCGTAGCCACAAGCATCTGAGGCCGATGAACAGGCGGTCGCAAGAGAAAAGCTTGGCCCCGTTACTCCAAGCTCAATGGACACGTTCCCGGCACAAGCGTCGGGGAAGGACGCCAGCGCGGTAAACGGGTTAAGCCGCATCGGACCACGCTCACGAAGGACATCGTGTTGCTCAAGAATGTACCCCACGCCAGCCAAAGCCGTCCCGATAATCACTCCGGTCCGCTCCCGGTAGCCATCTTCTTGCAGATTCAGCCCCGCATCTTCAACCGCCATCTTGGAAGTCACCACAGCAAGCTGAGTGGTGCGATCCATGCGTTTGAGCTTTTTGGGAAGGATGTGGGCAGACGGATCAAAATCTTTGATCTCGCCTCCAAACTTAGTGGTAAATGCAGAAGTGTCGAACGAGGAAATCGGCGATATGCCGCTTTTGCCTTTTGAAAGGGAGTCCCAAAAAGCAACTTTCCCGGATCCAATCGGAGAAACGACTCCGATTCCCGTGATGACAACTCGCCGATTTTTCCCGTTCGAAGTAACCACTTTTATGCGGGAATTGACTCGTTTTTACAAGTCAGCGCAATTTTGCGCCCGTCGTGATCTACATGCAAAACACTACAACGAATTGTTTCCCCCACCTTATAGAGCTTAGCGAGATCATCTCCACTCTTTTCAGGAAGCTCGGAGACATGGATGAGACCTTCGAGGCCGTTGTCCAATTCAACAAAAATTCCGAAGTTGACAACCCTCGTGATCTTCCCCTGAATCTCAAGGCCCGTTAGGATGTCCTTGGTCAATTCGTTCCAGGGATCATCTTTCATTTGCTTGAGCCCCAGTGAAATTTTCTTCGCTTCGGTATCAACATTCAGAACCATCACTTCCATGGTTTCACCCTTTTGGAGGAGATCTGAAGGCTTCGCAACCTTATGGGTCCAGGAAAGATCCGAAACATGCAAGAGTCCTTCAATTCCCGGTTCCAGTTCAACAAACGCACCATAATCCGTAAGGTTGCGGATGGTCCCCTGAACACGGGTTCCGACCTGGTATTTATCGGTCACCTTATTCCAGGGATTTTCCTGCGCCTGGCGGGCTCCAAGGGAGATCTTTTTGGCCGTCGTATCAAGACTCAGGATCACAACATCCAACTGCTGTCCGATCGAAAGAACTTCGCTCGGATGGGTCACTCTCTTAGTCCAAGAAAGCTCGCTGATGTGAACAAGACCCTCAATTCCGGGCTCCAGTTCTACAAACGCACCGTACGGGAGAATGTTGACCACTCGACCGTGGACCAGGTTACCAATTGCATAACGATCTTCAACTGTCCCCCAAGGATCCGATGACTTTTGTTTGAGACCAAGAGAAATCTTTTGTTTTTCCTTATCGATCGAGATCACAGCCACATCGATTTCATCCCCAATTTTCACAAGATCTGAAGGATGTGAAATCCGTCCCCAGCTCATGTCCGTAATATGGAGAAGACCGTCGAGGTTCCCGATATCGATGAACACGCCGAAATCAGTAATATTTTTCACCTTCCCATGAACAATTTGTCCAACCTGAAGCTCGTTGAGTTTTTCCGAACGTGCTTCCTGTCGGCTTTTTTCGAGAAGATCCTTGCGTGACACCACAACATTCTTACGCTTATGATTGATCTTTACGACTAAAAATTTACTCTGAAGACCGACAAACGCATCCTGGTTTCGTACGGGGCGAATATCCACGAGCGAGGCAGGGAGAAATGCTTCCATTCCGATATCGACCATAAACCCGCCGCGAACCTTGCGAGAGATCCGCCCCTCAACGATCGCACCTTCCTCGGCATTGGACAAAATATCGTTCCAGGTTTTCTGGCGATCCGCTTTGCGCTTTGAAAGAAGAGCTGTGCCTTCCCTGTCGTCAAAACCTTCAAAAAGCACCTCGACTTCCTGCCCGACGGCAAGCGATTGAGGATCCGTAAATTCGTCAAGGGCCAAAACACCTTCAGCCTTGTAACCAATATCGACCACGACTTCTTTTTGACGAACCTCAATGATGGTCCCGGTCACGACATCACCCGGAACAACGGACTGAAAAGACTTTTCGTAAAGCTCTGCGAATTGGGATTGCATACTGAAATTTCCTCCTTGGAGATTCCTCTTCCTGTTTTTTTGGGCAAACAACCACGAATTGTATTCTTGGTGGAATGACAAACTCGCAAAAAACTTATATTTGCTCGCTCAAGGAATGAGGCTATCTAAATTCTTGTATTTTCCAGTAGCTGGCGCCACGGAGAGAATGTAGACGCGATGATTGTAACACAGGTTTTGTTTTTTGGAAGAGAGATTTTGCTTAAAAAAGTTATAAACATATGGCAAAATAAAAATGATTTATTATAATAACTCAATGCGCCGTTTTAAAGAATCTCTCATCCGTCTCCTCTATCCCGCGCACTGCGAGTTCTGCGAAAAATCTCTGAACCTCGATGAAAAACTTATTTGCAAAACTTGTGAACAAAACCTCAGGGGGCTGGCCTGCCCCCTCGAAAAATCTTTAGTGGATGAACAGTTTGAATATCTGGATCATGCATGGGCCGTCTACGCTTACGCAACACCTCTTCGTGAGCTCCTGCAAGCAGTCAAATACAGGCGAAAAGATTATCTTCTCAGGGCCTTTAAAAACCCGGCCGCCAAACTCGCGACGTCCATTGCTTCCGAATACATCTACAACGCACTCATCCCCATTCCTCTCAACAGAGTTAAACGCATTCAGCGTCAGTTTAATCAGTCGCAACTTCTGGCGGATCTCTTGCAACCTTTTTTCAAACTGCCGGTCTGGAGCAATCTTCTGAAAAAGAAATACCTCATTCCATCACAAACTTCCATGACCCGGGAAGAACGCATCATCAATATCTACGGCGTATTCAAGGTCTTATCCACAAAACATGTCGCGGGGAAATCGTTTCTGCTCGTGGACGATGTACTCACAACGGGTGCTACGGCCAGCGAAGCCGCAAGAACATTGAAGAAGGCTGGGGCAAAACGCGTTGATCTCTTCGCGCTTGCTAAAACTAATCTGCCGATAAAAAAAGAAAATAGCCCCTCAGATAAACATTGATAGAGCACTCCCCATTCTGGCCTTTTCCTAAAATCCAGGTCCATCATCAGATTAATTTCAGGGATCAACTGCCCAGGCATTAAAAAATGTTGAGATTACCACCGTGCACGGATAGTATAGGGTTTCCTTTTTAGCGGTTTTATAAATCGCTCATCTTAATTATCCGATTTCCGACCCGCTAGCGTCGGACTTTTAAAGTTTCAAAAATTGGCGTTTTATCTAACTGACACCTCGGGGTCTTTTTCCCGAGGGAATCATCCTGAGCGAAGCCCCCTTGGGGGCGAAGTCGAAGGATCTCATTGAGGAGACCCTTCGATGCCGTCCAATACAAAAGGGCGTCCCTCAGGGTGAGTGGGTCGGGAAAACTCCCCGACCCTCATCTAACTATCCTACAGGGGGCAATTTTGAAAGTACTGGATCGATATCTCGTCAGGGAGTTACTCATCCCTATTGTCTTCTGTACGGTCACGCTTGTTTTTCTGATCCTGATAGCGGATCTTTTTGACAATCTGGACGAGCTTCTGAGAAACAAGACTCCCATCCTTGTCATACTTCGTTACTACCTTTGCCTCATACCCATGGCCTTCAGCCAGACCATCGCGTGGTCCGTGTGGCTCGGCACAATTTTTCTCCTCGTAAACCTCGGGGCCCATAACGAGCTCATTGCTATGAAAGCCGCAGGGCTGAAAATCATGACGATTGTCCGCCCTCTCATCTTTCTGGCAATTCTGATCGGAATTGTAACATTCCTTGTGACCGACCGAATCGTGCCCGCAACTTACAAAACCGCTAACGAACTCCTTGAAATTCACATCGAAAAGAAAAAGGCTTCGGGCGATCGAAAGGTTCTCAAAAACGTCACCTATTACTCGGGGGGGAACATCCTTTATTATTTCAGAGCTTTTACACCCCAAAACCGGGAGGTGGCAGACGCAATCATCCTTTGGCTTGACCCCACAACCCATCACACGACCCGAAAGGTTTTTGCCAAGGAAGGTACGTTTACCGAAAGCGCGTGGACTTTCAAGGGAATTACGGAATACCAGACCGATGTCCAAGGAGCCGTTCTCGGAAGTCCGGTCACCATCCCGGAAAAGATTTATCCGGACATCAAGGTCACTCCACGGGATTTGATTATGGCAACAAGCGAAAGCATTTATCTGTCCTACCACGAACTCCAATACACCATCAACAAACTCAAAGAAAACGGGATCGCCGTCTATTCAGAAAAGGTTGATCTCTACGATCGGCTCGCAGCCCCGTGGAAAGGCCTCGTCATGATGCTGATTGCTATCCCCTTCATGGCCTCAATCCACACCCGAAAATCCATCGCCATCAACGTTCTCATCTGCGCCGCGCTCATTTTCGCTTACCATGTCTTCGGAGCGGTCAGTATAGCTATCGGAAAATCAGGGAAATTTTTCCCTTTCCTGAGCGCCTGGGGTGGGAACATCCTTTTTGCCACGTTCGCTTTTATACGGTTTGAACGAGCGAATTATTAGAATTAGGCTCCCAGGTTGGAAATACTTGTGAAACCGTCCCTACAAGAGCATAAGAAAATCACCGTGAACTGGAGCGTTCTGCTAGACGAGAATGGGGAGCCAATTCACAATTACTTATGCGTTTTTGCCTAAGTGGCCGAGCGTGAGTTTTTTTAGATCGGTCTTTCCAGCTTAAAGCGGAAAAGGTCGTTCAAATTCACAAAAACCTTTATACGCTTACTTAGCCTGCCGATCTTGAACGTAAAGCCTTAATCACTCTCAAAAAGATCATTTTTTTCGATTTGGAGGTCCTTCGAATCAAATGAAGGTATCGCGATCGTAGCGCTACGACCAATTTGCGGTGGTATCGATATGACGGCCTTCTCACCAAATAAAGATGCCAAAGTCGACTGGGCGCTTGTCACCGCACTCTGGCCGCCATCTTCAATAGCATCTTCATAAGTTGTGTCGGCAGGTAGCGCGCAACAAAACGTCCCTGAAGAAAACACCATGAAAGATGCTGTCAAAAAAAAGAGGAGGCCTCTCATATCTAAATTTTCGTCCCCGCCGGAATATAGACCCCTTTGGGAATAATCACGATGCCATCCCGAATATAATAATTCTTTCCATCTTCCTCTTTTCGGTCGCGGCTGTTGGTGATTTGAACGTTATCTCCTACCCCCACGTTTTTATCGAGAATACAATTTTCAATCAGACAATTCTTCCCAATTCCAACCGTCCTGTCTTCACCTGACTTCGGCCATTCGTAGTAGTCATTCCCCATCAAGATGCTCCTCCGGACCACCGTCCCGTGCCCCACAACAGATCGCAGGCCTACGATCGAATGCTCAATCTTGGCTCCCGTGAGAATGCAACCTTCCGACATCAACGCATGATCAAGCTGGGCACCGATGATTTTAGAAGGCGGTAAAAATCGGGGACGCGTAAAAATACGTCCATCAGGAATTAAAAAACTAAACGGCGGATTTTGCTGTGTCAGCTCGATGCTGGACTCGTAAAAACTCCCGATCGTCCCGATATCACGCCAATAGCCAGTGTGGACATAACCAAATACCTTGTAATTTTTGATCGCCTTCGGAATCACTTCTTTGCCAAAATCTTTCTCGTTTCCCTTCAGCACCTCCCAAAGAACCTCCCGCCGAAACACATAAATTCCCATCGACGCCAGATACATCGGATTTTTCGATTTGACCCGATAGAGGTCACAAAGAGTTTTGGGCATGATGAAAGAGGAGGGATCATCATCTTTCGACGGTTTCTCAAGAAATTCGGTAATCCGCCCATCCTTGGTCAACTTCATGATCCCAAACCCCTTGATGACACGCTCCGGCACGGGGATGGTCGCCACCGTAACATCCGCTTTTTGCATCTGGTGAAACCCAAGAATTTCTCTGTAGTTCATCCGGTAAAGATGGTCCCCTGAAAGAACCAGAAAAGTATCCACGCCTTCCGTGTGGTAATGAGGAAGACACTTGCGAACCGCATCCGCAGTCCCTTGAAACCAGTCTGTGTTGTCCACCGTCTGCTCCGCAGCGAGAAGTTCAACACTGGTCTTGGTAAACGATTCGTAAGGATAAGTCCGGTGGATGTGACGATGAAGCGAAGCCGAATTAAACTGGGTTAACACATAGATTCGCCGCAATCCTGAATTGATCGCATTCGAGATCGGAATATCCACCAGCCGATACTTCCCTCCGATCGGAACCGCGGGTTTGGAACGGTAACTCGTAAGCGGGAAAAGCCGTTTCCCCTGTCCGCCACCAAGAATAAGTGTCGCAACCCTGCTTGTCATGTGAAAGCCCTCTTATGTTCATTTTGGGTGTGTCGCCAAAGTACTTTTCGGAATGTATCATTTTCTTCCATCAGAATCGAAAGCCTTTCACGGATTTTTCCGATAAAAGATTCGTGCTGTGGATAACGCTCCTGATTCACAAAAAGATCAATCCGTTTGATATAAGAATCGATCGTCGCCCTATTTTTCTGAATTTGTGATTTAACAATCCGGATTTCCTCGGATGTAAACAGCTCTTCTTCTGCCGCCAGAACCTTCGGCACCTCAACCGGAATCTCATAACCCAGATGAAGGATCATTTCGCATACCTCGTGACCAATTCAGAGAGATCACGGTTAAACTCGGTTTTTAAATAAACACGATCGCATCCGGCCTTCTCAGCCTCCTCCTTGACCGCACCGCACGACTGGCTGACAAATCCGATGACCGGCACGCCCTTAGCATCGACATTTTCGCGAATCTCTTTGAGAGTTTTATAAGACTCGCATTCTAGATTCTCGAAATCAAGGATCACAAGAAACGGTCTTATTTCTTTCACGCTTTCCATCAGAGAGTCTGTATGATCAAAATTTCTGGCACGAAGCCCGCAACGTGACGCACATTTCACAAGTTGCCCCGCCACGGTCAAATCTCGCACAAGGCCGTAGACAAATCTCCCGGACTGAGCCATACCAAAAGCCAGGGAGTCGTCTCTCATACATCGCGGCTCCGGGCCTCTGAAGTCTCCGGAATCGAAACTACTTTTGCGAGGATCGCCAATTTCGTCTGCAACTGATTGCGCAACATTTCCGGACCTCGAATGGTACTTAAAACGCGAAATGCCTCCTTGTATTTCCCTTCACGGGCAAAAGTCATCCCCTCCCGGTAAATTGCAACCGCTTTATTGTATGACTCATCCGAAAGATCCATCAGAATATCCTTTTTTTGAGCAAGATCTTCCCGGACATGCAAAAGATCAGTCGTTGACGAAACTCCCGGGGTCGAAAGCGCGGCAAGGCTTCGCTGGATATCCTGATCAATCATCCCGACCGCTGAAGGGTACGGTGGCAGAGCGGGCCGCTCCTGTGCAAGATTCTGAATCTGAGTCGCGACAAGCTGAAGCTGATCCAGTTTGAGAATGGCCTCCTCCCACCGTCCTTCCTGGATCGACGCAAGAAGCGATCCGTATTCCGCCGCAATCTCTTTTTCTTTCTGCCGTCTATCTTGATCGTTAATCATTTGATTCAAAGCACCGATCTTGGAAAGTGTATCCGCAATAAAAGGCTTCAGCATCGTAAGCGCCACGCCGCGATGTTTCTGAATATTGGTTGAATAAAGCGGGAAGAGAAGCGATTCAATAAAAAGATCACGGGCGGCGAGAAGATCTCCCTTGGCAAATGCCTCCACCCCGGCAAGGTATTTATTTTCAAAAAGTCCGGTCAGTTTCTTTTTATAACTTCGGGAAAGCGTGATTTTATAAAACTGTTCCTGTTCCGCAATCATTTGTTCATATTGCGAAAGGGACCATGCCGGAGACGGAAGCTGATCGGACCACCCGGTTTTAAATTTAACCTCCCTGACAAGGATAATTTTCTCAGTTTCACTAGCAACGGCCCTTTCAGATAATGGGGCTTCACGTAGTAACAGCTCTCTCTCCTGAGACGACAACTCAGACACTACAATTTCAGAAACTGATCTCTTTGCTTTTGGGGTCTCCCCTTTTTCTCCCTGAATCGAAAAAAAAGCTCCAGCCTTTTTCTGATTCTGGTTCCATTGACCATAGCCCAGATATCCGAGATAGCCCACAGATCCTGCCAACACAAGTGCAAACAAAACCTTAAATGCAAAATAAAGTGAGTTGTAAATTCCAATCCTCGTCCCACCCCCAGACGTTTGGGACAATCGCTTCTTTTCGATGGCTAGCTCATCTTCCCTTTTGACGGAGGATGACCAGAAACAAAACGGGCACTCCTTCACCTCTGGAGTGGGAACTTCAAAAGATTTGCCGCAATGGCTACAAACAAAACGATAATTTCCCATGGCAGAATTATACACGAACCGTTTTTTTATGCCAGCGATCCTGTCGGAGGAAAATCACTTTTTTATATTGGAATTTGAAAAACCTGGCTCAGGGCAGAGCATCCATATTTTTTCAGAAGCTAAGAACTGACACGATCCAGAACGGATAGATTCGAAATCAAGATTGCGGTTGACTGGAGGATACCTTTTCAGCCGTCTGCTCGAGGACTCGTGTAACATCATCCACCGGCAGTGGTTTACTGAACAAAAACCCCTGGAGAATGTCACAACCCTGCATTTTTAAAATCTCCAGTTGAGGTTCTTCTTCCACCCCTTCCGCCACCACCTCAAGCTTCAAGCTGTGCGCCATCGAAATAATAGCTTGCGTGATGGCCCGATCATCTGACTCAGTGACAATATTATTCACAAAGGATTTATCAATCTTGAGCATGTCGATCGGAAAAGTTTTGAGGTACATGAGAGAAGAATACCCGGTTCCAAAATCATCAATGGTAATATGACATCCCATTTCCTTAAGCCGTCGCAGGGTTTCCGTTGTATCCTCGAGGCGTTCCATGATCGTACTCTCCGTAATCTCCAGATCCAGCGACCTGGGATCAATCCCCGTTTCTCGAAGAACGCCCATGACCATGTCAACCATGTTCGCATAATGAAACTGCCGGGCCGAAAGATTGACGGATACCCGCAGTTGGCGAAATCCCGATTTCTGCCAAATACTTTTCTGCTCACATGCCGTCCGAAGAATCCACTCTCCGATCGGATGAATAAGACCCGTCTCCTCAGCTATCGGAATAAATTCAAGAGGCGGTATCGACCCGAGATCCGGATGCTGCCATCGAACCAAAGCCTCCACCCCGCTTACCTTCCCGGTTCGGAGATCCAGTTGCGGCTGATAATGAAGCCTGAATTCATCCTTCTCGAGGGCTCGGCGCAAGCTGTTCTCGAGAACCATTTTTTCAAAACTGTTGTTAGCGATCGAAGAAGAATAGAGCTGATAACGGTCTTTGCCGCGATCCTTGGCCAGATGCATGGCCGCATCCGCATTTTTAATCAAAGACTGGGGATCTTCTCCGTCCTGCGGGAAAAGAGCAATCCCCACACTACAAGTCGTAAAAAGATCATGTTCCTGAACGCGAAATGGCGATTTGAAAGCCGTCAGAAGCTTGTTGGCCACGTTCTCGGCGTGCTCGGACTTTGCAACCTTGGGAAGCAGAAACATAAAGCTTCCGCCACCGATCCTCGAAATCGTATCTGATTCGTACATGATTTTCTGAAGACGCACCGATACCGCCTTGATCAGCTGGTCACCAATGCCATGCCCGAGGGTATCATTGATTCGCTTAAAATGGTCAAGGTCAACAATCAGTACCGCTCCCGATTCTTTCTTCCGTTTGACTTCCTTAATCGATTGATCCAGACGGTCCATAAAAAGTTCGCGGTTGGGAAGTCCCGTTAAGGCATCATAATAGACCAGTTGATGGAACCTTTCTTTTTCTTTGGTGCGTTCCGTAACATCAAACATCACCCCGTCCACATGGGTTACCTTGCCCCCTTCGCCAAGAATGCCGCGCCCCTGTTCGTGGATCCACCGAAAATCCTTTTCCGATTTAAAAATCCGGTAATCCACACTAAACGCCGAGGCAGACTGGACAGAACGGTTAAAAGCTTCCCTCACCATTTCGCGATCTTGCGGCAAGATTAAGTCAAAATATTTCTGGATGCTCTGTCCCACAAGCTCCTTGTCCCGCACCCCCGCGATATCATAAATCACAGCACTGATAAATTCGACGTCCCAGGTCCCGGATGCATTAAGACTGTACCGATAAACCGCGCCGGGGATGTTGGAAACGAGACTTTTAAACCGCTCTTCCTTGTCAACAAGCGTACGCTGAGACTCCCGATTTTCCTGATAATATTTCTGGATCTCACGCTGGGACTCGTGGCGTTCCAGTGCATAAAGGATGCTCTTATTGAGAAGCTCCCTGTCAAAACTTCCCTTCACAAGATAATCTTGAGCTCCCAGGCTAATCGCTTTTGCTGCAAGCTCCGAATCATCAACTCCGGTAAGAATGATAACGGGCACAAGAGGAACCGCTTTACGAACAGCGGCTACCGTATTTAACCCGGAACTATCAGGAAGCGTAAGATCGAGAAGAACAAGTTGAATATCCGACTGATTCAGCCGTTCAAGACCCGACTGAAGCATTTTAGCGCGAACAACTTCAAATGCCGGTTCACGGCATTGACTGAGCCGCTCGTTCAAAAGGACAAAATAATTTGGATCGTCCTCAATCACCAATATCCGTACCACTTTATTCTGCATCAGCGCCTCTCATCCTGCAAAACACATCCATCGCGGTAAGCATTCGGTCCCTCAACTGATCCCGGTCAAAGCTCCCCTTTACAATGTAGTCCTGCGCACCCAGACCAATAGCCCGGGTCGAAAGGGCCGGGTCATCAACACCAGTCAGAATAACAACCGGTATGAGAGATGACGATTTTCGAACAGTAATCAGGGTATTTAATCCAGCGCTATCCGGTAACGTCAGATCCAGAAGGACAAGCTCAACATCACCTGACCTGAGGCGATCGAGCCCAGATTGGAGCATTCTCGCACGGCTGATTGCAAAAGAGGGGCTTTGGAACTGCATTAACATCTCACTCAAAAAAACAAAGTAATTGGCATCATCCTCAATCACTAAAACCTTAATTGCTCTGTTTGGCATAGGCGCCTTTCTTTATAAAAAACATAGCAATTTTAATCTTTTAAATTAAAGACGAACTCACTATCGAAATACTAACACGATTTAACAAGTAATCAATGGCGCCAACTAAAATTTGATTGATAAAGTTAAATTATTAACTAATTGCTATAATTTGATATTTATTACTATTTAATTTATACAAGTACACTTCTATACTATTATTTATTTTCTTTAGCTACCTTTTATTTTTAAATACTATGTGCTACATTAACTGTATAGAGATAAACGGGCTAAAACCAAATGAATATACTCAATACAACTCATAGGCTTTTATTTTTAACGGTAATCGCAATCATGATCGCTGTCTATAGTTTGCAACCCGGCACAGCTTACGGAAGCGATCCCTCCTCCGGTCAACCCGTAAATCTGTCCCCCAAAGCTCCCGCCGTCCCAGTTGTTCAAGATTCAGATGTAGCACCAGTCAGAACACTCCAGACACCCAACACTTCATCCACCGATTTTTTAATATCGTCACCGTTAAGAGTCTCTGTTGCTGGGACCACAGCTGATTCACCTGAACCGGTATCGGGAATTGCCGATCATCCCTTGGGCTTGAATGTTAATGCGGTCCCAAAAGATTCTCTCACCCTGATGGTTTCTGAAACCTGTCAACCGATGGATGATGGAGGTTCAGCATCCCTTGCATGTCACCGCGTTTACTCAAGCGGCCATTACACAAAGGTGATCACACAAAGTGCAAGCATGGGAGATGAATATAAACAACAATCGATTATCGAAGAATTCAACTCCGACGGTCACTTAATTTCAAGAAAAACTGTCCGGAACCGAATTGACTATAATTACGTCGAAGAAGACAAGAGGAAAGAACGTGAACTCATCGATATCATCTACGAACCGGTCGGAGAAAAAATCACGCGAGAACTTACCATCTACCAATATCATTTAGATTCCGGAAAAACAAAATCAATGACCTGGGCACAGTACGAACAGATCGGTCAATCATCGGATGCCGCCCTTGTCCATCATGTTGCACTTTATTATGACCCCACGGGAAATCCGGACCGGGGCCTGGTGGAAAAACGGGATCACGGGAAAAAGGTTGCAAACTATCTCGACTGGAATTCACCTCGACAAGGTTCGTTGGAATACAACCGTAGTACCTGGCACGATTGGGAATCCTGGATCAAGAGCATTACCCTACAAGCATATCTCGGCTGAGAAGACCTCTTGAGCCAGACATCAGAACATAGGGCAACTACTAGAGGCGGTTTCACAAGTATTTCCAACCCGTTGTTTCTCAAGGGGTTGAAAAATGCAAAAGGGACTTACGAAACCGCTTCTCGTGGTAGACCCGTGGAGGCAATCTTCACCCTGAACAAAATGGAGTTTATCAAGCCGTGGACTCACGGATGCAGGAATTCCCAACACTACAAACTCGGACCGAAGTTTTATCCAGTTATCCAACCTCAAGAGCCTGTGCTTAAATTTGAATTTCAAACTACTTCGGAGCTTTCTTGCCCCGTTCATGGGTGATGACCCCAAATCTCTCGCCCACCTCAATAAACTCAAAAAGCCCGGAGAAACATCGCCAGGCTTTTTAAACCTTGATCCTCGACCAATAATTTCTCCAATTAAACAGGTTAAAATTATCGGGGCGAGAGGATTTGAACCTCCGACCGCACGCACCCCAAGCGTGTGCCTGACCCGGTTTCTTGTCGTTCCATTCCAGAAAAAATATTTTTCTAAGCTCTTCGGAATCGTAATGTTACGGCGTATTGTCCCAAATAATCGGAAGGCTTTCAAGAATTTCAATTCGGACATTCTGGGTACCACTTTGGGTACCACCTCGAATGAATTGGCGGGCATTAATCAAAAACGATTTTAATCCCTCATTTAATCCCGCACTTCATCCCTCATTTTTCATACGGGCTGTACTCCTGTTCGCAAATGATGCCTTTCGCCCTCGTGAAACGAAGTTGCTGAAACCCACGGAAGTGACTGAGCTTATTTTTGGCATAATCCATGATAAGAACCGGATTTTCTTCGGTCTTGAACTTCGCCAGGTCCTGAGCATAGAGCAGAAGGACTAGGTTTGCGTTATAGCCGAGTTTTCCTGTTTCCATAAGGTCATTAATATCCGGCTTTCTTTCGGCACCCTGCCGTTTCCTGAGTTCGCCTGACGTAAGGATGGGGATTTTATAAGTGTCAGCAAGAGCCTTCACCTGGTTGGCGCGGTCGATATTCATCTCCCGGATGCCATTGAGACCTTGACCGATTCCAAGGTTGTAAAGGCCGTCAACAAAGACAACGAGCTTTTGACCGGCCCGGTGTTTGATTTCATCTTCCAGGTGTTCAACGCATCGAATCCCGGCGATATCTTTGATTTCTAATCTTCTGGCCTTATGGTGAGCTTACCCCCTTTTTACTACCACTCTGAATTAGAGTTTTAAGGGGTTTGGG
>CAYULU010000005.1:0-64349 GCA_964445745.1 uncultured bacterium
AACAGCGCGCCCGGCAGGACTTGAACCTGCAACCCTCTGCTCCGAAGTATTCTGCTCTATTTGACATACCCTAAGAGCCATTGCCAGGCAATTGGTTCAAACTAAATGAGTTACAAGAAATATATAATGAAGGCCTTTTAGCCTCCTGCTCCAAAGTGTCCAAAAACTGTCCAAATGGCTTTAAGACACACAATGTGGGCATGACTTGCTAACATACGCTACTACACCAGCGGATTTCTTGAAAACGTGCCCCTTCGCACACTGAAATTGCGTCCTCTTTATAAGTCCGCCATATGGTCCAATCATGGTAAGCCCGGTTCCTTCCAACTGCTTTATCATCCATTCTCGGTTTCTTACTGATGTTAATGGTGCTTTCGGAGCTCGTATGCCAGCTTTCTTTGCTGCGTCCAAACCTGCCTCTACATATTCCCATTCTAGATTAACAACTTCAACTCCTCCTAAAAACGGAATGTCTGCCAAAGGCGTTGCTCCCCAAAAAGCAGCTTCGGCTAAATAGGGATCAGGAACCTCAATGTATGTCTTGAGTTTCCATTTCTGCCCGGTTTCTTTGACAACCTTGCCAGCATGTTCCTCGTAATTTCTATTATGCTGAGCCAGCCTTTTTTCCGGCTTAAGAACGGTTACTCCAATCTTTACCAGATTGGGGTCAGAGGGGTGCACCAATACATATAGATAGCCTGGCTTCATCTCGCTCTTTAATACCTTGCCGAATTAAGAGGAACTCGCGCCCGGCAGGAATCGAACCTGCAACCCTTTGCTCCGAAGGCAAATGCTCTATCCAATTGAGCTACGGGCGCATAATAAAATTTGGCAATAATTATAGAGTAGAAGCGGGAGAAAGACAGATAAATTCTGTTTAATTACAGGAGGCAGGTTCAGGAACTTCAGGAGCAGTCTGGACGGCCTTTTTATTGACCTCTGGGTTCGAAGTAGGTTCGCATGTGAGAATGGCATCAAGAGACTTAACGGCATTCACCTGAAGCTTTTTTGAAGTATGGGCATAGATCATAGTGGTTTTTATATCTGAATGACCGAGAATCTCCTTTATTGTGATCAGGTCCGTGCCTTGTATGTTCAATTGTGTGGCGCAGGTATGCCTCAAATCATGGAAGCGGAAATCCTTAATCCCTGCGGCTTTCAATGCGGCCATAAAACGTCGTCTAACGTCCCTCCACGGATCTCCGTTTCGATTGATAAAGACGTAAGGGCAATCAGGCTGTTTGCGAATACTCATCAAGGCCTGCCGGGCCTGCTCATTCATCGGGACTTCTCTTTTCTTTCCGCTTTTGGTAACGAGTAAATGGATGATGCCTTGCTTGAAGTCGATATCTTGCCATTTCAAATTAAGCAATTCGCCTCTTCTCATTCCAGTACATATTGCAATGATAATGAGAGGTTTAATTTCATCTGGTGCACTTTGAATCAGCTTCACAATTTCTTCCTTATCAAGAAATCTGATCTTGTGGTTTTCTTCCTTGAAGAAATTGACATCATTAACCGGATTTGTGCCATCAAACTCTTTCCACTTGATGGCCTTGTTGAAGATGGCCTTGAGGCAGGTCAACGCTCTGTTGGCTGTGGCAGGGCAAACCTTTTCCTTGAGCCGTTCAGCCTTGAACCGTTCGATCATTACTGGCGTAATCTCATGCAGGTACTTACCAGCAAAATGTCTCTTCAAGATTTCTACCTGACCAACAGCCGCAATGGATCGGTGGTTGACCTTGCAGTGGAGGTTAAGATATCGATCCGCAAAATCCTCAAAGCGAACCTGCTTGGTTTTTTTGACATCCAAGAACCTGTTCTCGGCTATCTCGGTCTGGATCTTCGCCCAAGCACTGTCTGCAAGGGCTTTGTATGGTCCTACCTTCTTGCGGTATCTGTGGCCATTGAAGCGGTAATCGAGCCTGTAATAGCCATTTTTGTAAACAACACCCATAAGGACCTCCTTTCTCTTGCCTTTAAGGCAAAGGATTATATGAGACTGTTTTTCTCATCTAAATGAAAACCTTGAGAAACCGGAACGGCTTGTTTTTTGGTCCACACCTCGATTTGTCGAAGGTCAAACCTGACCGCCCTTCCAAAGCGGTAGCAGGGTATCTTACCCATATGAACCCATGCCCGGATGGTGGGCTCCGACAGGCACAGATACACTGCCACCTCCTTGGAGGTCAGGAACCTCTTATAGGGCTCCTTTTTGCTGTCAATACTGTCAATGGTGTCCATTGGCGTAGACCAGAAGTGACAGAATTGACACTAATTAGGGGTGGGGTATCCAAACCTTTCTTGGGTTAATGCAATGCTTTCAGAACTGACCCATCTACCTCTTTGGATTTTTGCACCAATCACAACTCGATCTTCCTTTCCAATTTGAAGATGCTCAAGCATTCGGCCAACACTCTGCTTAGAAAGATATGGCGGGATTGTTGCATTCACATCAGGATTTCTATCAACCCCTATTTCTTCAAGATAGGCTTTGTAGATGCTCTCGAAGGAATAAAACCGTTCATCGCCGGCCACCTTCTGAGCATCATCTTCTGAGAGACTGCCTACAACAGAAAATAGTCTGTAGAGATTGTCATTCTCAAAAGATAGTTCTTTGTTTTCTTTGATCTTCTCCTTGGCCAATTGAAGCATTTCAGCAAAGCAGTCCTTGCCTAGCAAATGGGCCATAGCCAAAATGGGAAGCCAGTTAGACTGGTCATAGCCATAAATGCCCAGGTCCATTTTCTTTATGGTCTTCTTTGCCTCACGAACTTCCTTCCAATGATTCATAAGGTAAACATAGAGCTTGTCCCTCAGTATTGTGATTTTGGAAGATTGAGGGTTTACTTCTCTTTGCGCTTGTTTCTTTTGAGAGGGTGTTAAAATCAGCTTGATCGAACGGTTCAGTAATGCTGTTTCCTTGATCCCTCGAATATTGGCTATCATCTTGGGAGAATAAAGCTGGAACTCATCATGGACAAAACTGTTGTCCTTCAACTGCTTCATCCGGATTACACTTGCCCCCGGCTTATACCCACCCAATAAAAAATTTATCTGACTACAGTGGTCGCCGAATCCTGAGATTCTTTCATTTTCATCCAAAATAAGAACCCCCCTAGAGGCATGGATCATTCGGAACAAACCAGAATCTGATATGTTCGCCATTAGTTTTCCATTGAAGCATATAGGAGCTGCCAATTCTCCAGTCTTTGATTTTCCAGAGCCGGAAGACCCATTCAGAAAAATAATGGGGTATCCTTTAAACAATGGGAAAAAATAGGTCCCTATAATCCACAGAGGGATAAGTGTGTATAATCGACTATCTGCATAATCCAGGTAGTGCTTATACAAATCCTCTAACTCGTTGAAAACTTCCTTGAGAGTAAAATCTTCGTTCGAATTCAACCAAGTGTTAATACTGTCTCTGCTCCATCTGCCCTCAACATACACACCGGAAATTTCAGAAAGCAACCCACGCTCTTCCAATGCTTCCTTGCTAAGAACAAAATGGTCTTTGTCGCTAACAATAACCCAATATTTTTTCCCTATTCCTTCTGCTGTTTTTGTGTGCAAACTTGCAGTCACATACGCCTTTCCACCTTTAAAATCCAATGCCGGATGGAAATCCTTAACTTCCCCCTCAAAAATTTCTGCTTCTGCTTTATGGCTTTTCATATCTACCCCCTCAGAGTTGTTGAAAGTTGGACTGCGAATTTCAACAAAAAAGGCCCTATCGGGATGATGGTTCCCAATAAGGCCTAAAAATACAAAAGGAGAGCCGAGATGGGTATCATCCCGTGTGTCACTCTCCTTTCTCTGAGTTTTAAAGAACTTTCGTCTTGGTAGGAATTATTTCTCCTGAATCACATTTCGTTCAGGCGACGTTTTCTGTAAGTTCTTCGACACTAAACTTTGTTAAGTTTTTAAAGAGCATTTGTTTGTTGTGGTAACAATTATAACATGGGGTCATATATGACCAGTCAAGGGCTTTTTGAAATAAAACTTAAAATTTTTTTGGCAATGGTGGTTTAAAGCAGAGTGTTTTTGGCCGTTAGACGGCTGCGTATGCCAGCCTTGAGGGTGGAATGGGATAATCTGCCTGTATGTGGTTTTCGCTGGCTATAACTGGTCTTTTTGTAAAAAGAAGAGCTGGAATTGCCTTTCTTTTACCGTTTTTGGGCAAACAAGCCTTTTTTATCCCGTTTTTGGGGATAGCAATAGCCCTTTAATGGCCCATATTTAACTTAACATTTCCACCATAATCCTCGGGTCTGCCATAGAAGGAAAGCTTATCATTATCAAATACAACCAGATAATAGATCTCATCGTTCCATCCTTGGGCATGAACTGAGAGGCGGTCTACTACCACGTAATTCCAAACTTCACGGATAACATTGTTCTCTTTAGAAACGGAAGCCTTTCTTAAATTTTTTTCCCCAAGAATCCTAAAGACTTCTGCCTTAGGCATATCTATTTGAACCTGATCAAGATTACCTCTAGACATGGATGCGCAACCACTTAACCCAAAACATAACAATAAAACTATTAGATTTTTCACGTGGCCTCCTTTTTAAAAACCGCCTTCCCAAGACTCCTTTTCCCAGTCAATTGCCTTCAAATGTTTTTGTGCTTCGATATAGGGATCTGCATCAGTTTCTTGAAGCCATACCAAATTTAAGTAATTTCCACAGAATGGACAACACGTTCCAATGTGTGCATAAACGACATCTTCCGGGAGAGGTTCCTTAAGGTCTAATTCCGTTATACCTATCATGTGAACCGGCCTATCATTCCCGAAATACCTTCTGCAATGTTCCGGAATTCTTCTTTCAATGATATTTTTTTTGGCAACAATTCCTCCACAAGGAGAGCCGTCGTGTGTGCCCTCTATATGAATGTTAAAAATATAAATACTTTCACCTTTATGGCTGCCAATAAGCTTACGCATTTTCGTTACCACCCCTTACCTCTTTAAACTGCTCTTTTGTTTGGCCAATGATTTCAACGGCATTCGTTCCACCAGATAAGCATAAAGCTTTAAAGTCGTACTCCTTGAGATTGTTTTTTGCTTTCCAAGCCAAAAATTCTTCATGAGAGGCGGGATGAAGAGGTGAATTCCCATTCAAGCTTATCAAAGGGGTCTGTGGTTCGATTTCTTTTAGATAGGCTGTCGCATCTTCTTTTTTAAAAAAATGGGCAACGTGAAAAAGAGGATAACGAGTGCAATTTCTGTAGAATGCAACGCACCAGATGTGATCATCTGGAGGGTGCTCATGGTAAATCGTTGTCCAAATTACACCATTTTCATCAGGCTTGGTTTTAACCGTTGCCGGACAAAGGCATAAAAGAGAAAGGCGATCGTCATAATATTCCTGCCCTCGGAAACAGATTGTCCGCCTCCTGTTACCATCCCCAGATATGTTTTCTTCTCGTGATTTTAGCAAATAGCCTTTTTTATCCAGTTTTTAGGGATAAATCCTTATTGATTTTTCTCGCCTTCCTTCAAAAAATCTTCCACAGAAACAGACTCACTTTTTTCTATAGCCGCTTTATGAGCAGATAGGGCGGCAATCCGTCCTTTTTCGAGTTTTGCCTCATAGAACAAAGAAGCTACCGTTGCCCAAAAACCAACCCCACCACTCAAAAGTTCCTTTTCTCTCGGATCTTCTTCTTTCCAATCTTTCATCTTTTTTTTCATCTTCCCATACTCCAAGGGGCTAGAGGCGAAAGACACCTTCGCAATTCTGGCTATGCCTTTTTCCTCCTTACCTATTCGGTCCTCATCCTCCACAGCCCAAACGTTCCCGGTTATACTGTTATATTTGTGCGACAAAACTCCTCCTGCGGTAACCGTGTATTGCCATTTTGGGGCTACCACATAGAACACTACTCCGGCAAATAGAATCAGAGACGCTCCCAAGATAAACCGTTTTACCCATTCATTCATGATGGCTCCCTTTTTTGAGAATTCTATCACCGCCTATAATCGGCGTAAATGAAAACACCGACCATCTGCGGTGTTAAGAAAAGGCCATAAACCCCACAATATGGCCCATGGCAGATATCAATCGACAGTTCGGAAAGAGGTTGAGGCAATTAAGGTTGAAGCATAAGCTTACCCAGGAACAATTAGCCCAGCTTTCTGAAGTGGATTACAAATACATCCAGCGCCTTGAGGGAAGTACGCCTTCTTCTCCTACCCTAAATATCCTCGAAAAGATTTCCAAGGTCTTCAAACTCAGTATTTCCAAGCTACTGGACCTCTAATAACTCCTATCCTTTGAGGCCGGATAATACCCTTCGTGTCCAATAAGTGTCCAAAACGGAGGTGCGATCAAATCTCTGCATCACACACCATATCACTCAATATCAAAGGCTCGCTAGGAGGCAATAAGGGGTGGAAAAGCGATTTGCGAGGAATTACAATGGGTTAGGAATTTTCGATTCGAAGTATCCGAAGGCAGATGCTCTATCCAATTGAGCTACGGGCGCATTTTAAATTTTCAGATCTTCATTGAAATGGAATCTTCTAAGTAGCCGTCAGAAATTATGATGAGGAAAACTCACTACCCGCTGGTACCTAGGATGGAGATCGTATCCTGAAACTTCACTTTAAGGCAAGAAAGAATTTTTGTGAATTTTTTTAAAAACAAATACACAGTTATCTTGAGCCTTATTTTTTTTATTTGCGGATGTGCCACAACGGCGGAGCGGGGGATTGACGTGGAGGCGGCGAGTCAGGGTCCGTCGAATTATGATGAGTATGCCGTGGGGGCGAAAATTCATCAGGAGATCCTCTCGCGGTTTCATCCTTACACGGATCCCAAAGTTGTGAAGTATGTGAGCCATGTTGGGACGAACCTGGCAGCTCATGCCAGCCGGAAAGACCTTCGCTATCAATATACCATTCTCTATGATGAGAAGATTTATGCGACATCAGCGCCCGGCGGACACATCTATGTGACGACCGGAATGCTCAATTTCTTGCAAAATGAGGCGGAGCTTGCCGCTATTCTTGCGCATGAGATCGGAAGGCTTCAATACAAGGATCCTCGGTTTACGCAAACCGATGATGTGCTGAATGTTGCCACGCAGGCAGGTTCCCAGATTGCGCCGATGTTTGGTCCTGTCGGATCGCTTGCCGCTCTTGGGCTCGTCTTGCTCAAGGCGTATGTTGACAGTACGCAGTTGACGCCTGATGAATTGCTTATCGAAAGTGACCGGCGGGCGATGGATTATTTGCTTAAATCGGGTTATGACCCCCAGTCGCTGATGGATACCCTCGAATATTTTTTACGGGCAGGGGAGAAATCTGTGCCGCTATTTTATGATTATTATCAATCACGGCCGATTACGGAATCGAGAGTTTTGGCCGTCCGTAAAGGATTTCAAAAACTTCCGCTTTCTGATAAAGAGCTCAAAACTCGACCGCTCGAATACCAAGAGGTAACAAAAGGGTGAGAGAGATTTACAAGAAAGCATACTAAAAAACTGATGCGGCTAGAGGGAGTTGAACCCCACCCCTTGCGGGACAAGATCCTAAGCCTTGCGTGTCTGCACTGGTTCCAAAGAATTTTTGAATTCACTGCGGCCGGAGGGACTTGAACCCCCATCCCTTACGGGACAAGATCCTAAGTCTTGCGCGTCTGCCAATTTCGCCACGGCCGCAATGAATTCGAAAACTGGCTTTTTAATAGTATAAGAAATCAGTGCAGTTTTGGCCTCAATTATTTTTTAATTATGGCAGGACTGCCAGTTTCGCCATAGCCGCATAATTGTTTAAAAATTTCAGTACCCAAAAACGATATTGTTCCATCTTTCAAAACATGGAGATCGCGGCCGATTTTACCATGGCCGAATATTTTTAGTGTTGGTTGTTTCCCTGCTTCAATGCCGGGGGGCCATTACGAATAAAAAAATGCGCCCTGAAGGACTTGAACCTTCGACCCAGTGATTAAGAGTCACTTGCTCTACCAACTGAGCTAAGGGCGCGAGATAAGGGTACGCGAAGAAGACCTGTCGAAAAAGCGTCGTCATTCTACTTAAGGAACCGGAACTTTACAAGATATTCGAAACAAATTCCAGAAAAATTCCGGGGGACCTAGAAAAGTTTGACAGTGTCTGGGGGCTTTGGTATACTTTGCAAACTTTTTCAGGGTACTTTGAGTCGCAGGAAGATAGTCCTCCTAGCTGATTTCCCCCTAATACATTTATAAAACAAAGAAAGGATGCCTCGTTGTTTTCTTCTTGAAACAGCAAATGGGGCTGGTTTCGGCAAGTCATTTGTTTCAAATGACAGAAACGGGTGAGGCCGTTATTTATGAAAACTTTTATTCCTAAAGATAAAGATATTAATCGCAAGACTTACCTCATTGATGCATCCGGCAAGACCCTTGGTCGCTTGGCAACCCGAGCCGCGTCTCTTCTCATCGGGAAGGGAAAAGCTTGTTTCTCTAAAGACCAGCTTGTGGGGGATCAGGTGATTGTGATCAATGCCGCGAAAATTTACGTGACGGGCAAAAAGAAACAGCAAAAGGTTTATACCCGGTATACGGGATTTGCGGGGGGCATTCGCAGTATCACTCTTGAAAAGTTGTTAGAAAAAAAACCGGCGGATGTTATTACCAAGGCGGTAACCCGAATGCTTCCCAAGAACCGAATGGGAGATGTCATGGCAAAGCGTCTTCGGGTTTTCCCCGGTGCTGAATATAATCATAAAGCTCAAAAACCAATTACGATTGAGGTTTCATAATTATGGCAACTACATCGATTTACGCGACCGGCCGAAGAAAATCTGCGATTGCACGTGTTTGGCTGTTCCCTGGGCAGAAAGGGTTTACTGTCAATGGGCAAGATTCTGACAAGTATCTTAAACGTGCAAACCTTCAAATGATCGTGGAGCAGCCGCTTAAGGCCATGAACCTTCTCGGGCAGGTTCGGATTCGCGCTCGTGTCGAGGGCGGAGGAACTGCAGGACAGGCGGGTGCGATACGGCTTGGTATTGCCAGGGCTCTTCTTGGATTGAATGCTGAAAGCCGATCCCCGTTGCGGAAGGGTGGATACCTCACACGTGATCCTCGCGAGAAAGAGCGTAAAAAGGCAGGCCGCAAAGGTGCTCGCCGCCGCTTCCAGTACACAAAGCGGTAATCCGGTTTTCTTATGGAGTTTTCTTCCA
Organism: uncultured bacterium; assembly: GCA_964445745.1. GTDB lineage: Bacteria > Omnitrophota > Omnitrophia > Omnitrophales > Aquincolibacteriaceae > UBA1443. The sequence goes on from CAYULU010000005.1 coordinate 9,179, forward strand.
ACCGAGAACCCATTGGAAAACGATATGCTTTTTCGGGTGTTTGTTACGACAAATGTTTGAAATGCACCTCTGTGAATTTATGAATCATCCCACTCTTCAGTATGCCTGGCCGCGAAACTTGATTCTAATCGGGATAATTTTTTTTACGGCTTGGGTGTGCTCAGGTTGTCAGCAGTTTTTGCAGGATTATAATTATTCCCCGATCGGCGCTTCTCAGTTCAGCGACAATTATTAAGAACATCCGTCTTGTTTGCGGAAGAGGGACCGGATTTTGTGACAGAAGGATCTGTTTTTGCTAAACCATCACCTGTCGGGAAAACGAAGACATGGAAAAAAAGTTTTCGTTTTTTTCTTTTTCTTTTTTTTGCGCTCCTCATCTATGTTGGTTTTGTCTGGTTTCAGGCCAATCGGCTGTTAAGATCCGAAAAAACCCAGAACCATTTTATTGAGAAAATTCAACTTGTTTCCGGGGGGGTCTTGACTCACGGAGGTTTAGAAGTTGGATTTTCCCCAAATCCGACTCTAACGTTTCTGAATCCGAAGCTTACTTTCGCCAATCATCCTGCGGTCATCGAATCTGAAAAACTCTGTCTCGATTTTAATATCATTTCAATTGCCTGGGGCCGTACGGAACCCTCCGAGATTTATGCTTTTGGTGTGAAATTTAACACTTCAATTCCGGCCTTTCCGGGTTTAGAAGAGATCCAGCTACAAAACGCTGTTCTTAAGATGGGCGCCATTCGCTCTGGTCTTGCGATTCCCGTTCAGATGTCAGGCGATGTGGGCAGTCAACCGCAGGCATTTGATGTGAAGGGACATTTCGTCATCCCTTCACTGGAAAGACTTGAATGGGACCAGGTCAGCATGCGACTTCTCTTCAATTTCAAGGATCTTCCGATTGCCAGTGCCGTCGCTCATGCTTCGGAACGCCCTCCTTTTTTCATTTTTAAGGGTGGTTTTTTAAACGGATCTTTCGAAACAAAAAAACAGAAGGGATCCGGAGAACTGGATTTTGCGGGTACCGGTAAAGTTCGCAAAGTGAGTTACGAAATTCGCAGTGAAAAGGATATAACAGTACCGCTTGCTTTCGATGTGGAGATGGATCTTTCAGGCGTCTGGAATGCTGTTCAGGAAGAGTTGAAGATCAATAAATCTCAATTTCGGCTTCCTTTTGGATCTCTCGAAACCAACGGGAGTTTAAAGTTGGGAACCGGGGAAATCCCGAGTTTCTACTTTTTCGCGAAAGATCTGGTTCTTGAAAAGATGGTTGCTTATTGGCCCGGCATTGAAAATATTCTTCCTTTTAAAATCGGTTTTTCCGGTGCGAGTCAATGGATCTTAAATCTCGAAGGTACACTTGACCACCTGCGAATCCATCTTAATGTTGATTTTAAGCAAACTCTTTTCACGTATGGCCAGTATTTTACGAAACCCAAGGATATTCCGCTTAACGCGACTTTCGACTATCTCATTCGAAAGGGTTCGACGCTATCAGGAGATTTTTCAGTCCGATTCCAGGAAATGTCTCTCAAGGGAAATTTGACGGATCTGGACATGGGGACGGGCACGGGGCAGTTAAACCTTCTCACCAACAAATTTTCGATGGCGGGGTGGGAATCGTATATTCCGATGCTTCAAGGTTTCAAGATTGACGGAGACGCCAAGATCCTTGCGAACTGGAAGGGAGACCTTCGAGCCTTGGAAAAAGCTGATAAAATTTTGCATGTTACGATCGGAAAAGGATCTTGGGCGGACGTAGACGGAAAGGGGATCCGGAATGCAGATCTTTCTCTTGATTATAGCCCGCTGATGCTCGAAGGTCGGCAGATGAAGTTTGATCTGGGGAAATCACCTGTTGTTGCGGATCTCAAGATAGCGGGGACGGGGGAGCAGAAAGAATCTTTTTTCCATCTTTCAGCAGGCGAATTAAATCTTAATGAAGCCTGGGATTCTGTAAGAGCGCTTTTCCAGCGCAAAACCGAGACTGCCCCCAAAGATTTTTGGGATGATATCAAGACGACAGTCCATGGCCTTTTCCCCTCGGGGCAGACGGTCCAGAATTTTTCAGTTGATATTTCAAACACGGACCGGATTTGGAATATATCGAAACTCCACGCTCAGATTTATAGCGGAGTGCTGGATCTTTCCGGTTGGGTGGATCCAACGATGCAACCGGCTCAGTACCAATCTGAGGGCGAAATCAAAGGTCTTAATCTTGACCTCTTTTTGAATCGGGCGGGTTTGGAAAAACAATGGTTTGGGGGTTCAACGATCCTGAAGTTTTCCGTCAATGGAAGCGGCTGGGGGAGAGACGCGTGGACCTCTTCGCTTAAAGGACGGGGACAATTAAATCTTACCGAAGGGCAGTTCGGTTTTATGGATCCTATTGGCGTCTTATCGTCCATCGAGCCCTTGAGCTCCCTTGGATCCAGAATGAAGTCGCCCAACTCCTTTAACGAGCTTGATTTTAATTGGGTCCTTGCCAACGGGAAAGTGGAGACGGAAGATTTTCTCATCAAAAGTTCGGATTATGTGGTGGACGGTGAAGGAACGCTTGGTTTTGATGGTTTGCTAAACCTGCGATGGGACGTATTTCTTCCGACTTCTCTGGCGGCGGAAATTTTCCCTGGGATGGCAGAGACTTTTCACAAGGAAACCAGCGCCCATCTGGGGCCGATCACATTGCTCATCTCAGGATTGGCCGATTCTCCTCACATTAAACCTGATCCGGCCCGGGCGGAAGAGTTGATACAAATGATCCGCGAGGAAAAAGCTCGATCGCTGATTTACGAGCTTGTGCTGGATTAAAACGAAAAGAAAAAGGGCCGTTATTTTATTTTTCTCGCCGAAGTAGACTCAATAATGCCCGTGCCGCTTTAAGCTCCGATTCCTTTTTAATCTTGTGAAAACCGGAAGCTTTCCGCTTTCGGTCGACAGAAACAACCGTGGTGACTCCCTTCGAACTGGATTTGTGAACGTAAACGGGGAGTTTTTTCCATTTTTTCAGCGTAAGCTCCTGCAACGTACTTTTTGGATTGGGATCTAGCCGGAAAAGTTTTTTGGGGTCAAAATACTCTGCATAATGCTTGAGAATAAAAGCTTCTGTTTTTTTTCTTCCGAGATCAAAGAAAATTGCGGCAAAAACCGCCTCGAGAGCGTCGGTCATAAGCTTGTGCTTGTAGGGGGTGGCCATAGCCTGGTGCAGACTTCTTCCGAGTCGCATGAATCCGTGGAGCCGCAATTTTTCGGCGATCCTTCCGAGGACCCTCTGTGAAACAAGGATCGAGCGGAGTTTAGAGAGCATGCCTTCATTGGCTTGCGGGAAATCAGCGTAAAGTTGCTGACAAATGACTTCGTTCAGGATGGAGTCCCCAAGAAATTCAAGGCGGTCAAAATCGGCCAGCTTTTCTGTGAATTGATTTTCGTTTCTGAAAGAAGGATGTGTCAGGGCCGCGTCAAAAAGGGATAGATTTTTCACGGAAAGCCCGAGCCCTTTACGAAGTTTGGCTTTGGTGAGTTTTAGCGTCTTGGTCATAAGTGGTTTAACATAATGTTTTCACGCAGGACTGTCAATTATAAAATAGCGTAAGTAACTATAGAGTATAGAGTTATGAATAATGCAGCCCTCTTTTGCTAATTCAAAAGTTGTCGTAACTTCTTAAATTGACAAAGGATAGAGCTATTTCTATAATACCTGTCTACGTAAAAGGACAGTCGACCAAGAGACTGTCCTTTTGTTTCCGAAAAGGAGAATCATTGAGTCAAATGTTGAACTGTGCTGTATTAGGCGCGACGGGATATACAGGATCTGAACTCACCAGGTTGTTGCTTGCCCACCGAAGTGTCCGAATCACTCATCTGACAACACGGCAGGAAAAACATATCCCGCTGGCCGAGGTTTTGCCATCGATCCCCAAGGACGTGGACCTTCATATTACCCCTTATGATTTTGAAGATGTCAAAAAGAAGGCCGACCTTGTGTTTCTTTGCTTACCTCATACAGAAGCCATGACGACGGGAGATCTTTTCTTTCAGGCCGGTAAAATCGTGATCGATCTTTCCGCGGATTTCCGGCTGAAAAATCCGGCCCTTTATCCCAAGTGGTACGGGGTCGAGCATGCCTTTCCCGCGAGACTCCGACAGGCAGTTTACGGTTTGTGCGAAGTGAACCGGGAAAAAATCAAAAAGGCGGATTTGATCGCTAATCCCGGGTGTTATCCGACGGGGCCGTCCCTTGCCCTTTGGCCGCTTTTTAAGAAAAAAATGATCCGAACGGATTCCGTCATTATTAATGCTGCGTCGGGGGTTACTGGTGCTGGAAGAAAACTGGTGACGGCGACTCAGTATTGTGAGGTGAATGAAAATTACAATGCCTACAGAGTGAACCGGCACCAACACATTCCCGAGATTGAACAGAATTGTTCCGAAGCCGCGGGCAGGGAAGTGCTCATTACTTTTGTCCCGCATCTTCTGCCGGTTTCACGAGGTATCCTTTCGACGATCTACGTCGAACCTTCCCAAAAAACATTGACTGAGGAATCTATCCGAAAGGTGCTGGAGGCAGTTTACTCCCAGGACCCTTTTGTCAGGATTAAGCCCGCGGGGCAATTCCCGAGTCTCAAGGATGTCCGAGGGACGAACTTTTGCGACATTGGTGTTTCCCTGGATTCCCGCACGGGGCGACTGGTGATCCTTACGGCCATTGATAATCTTTTGAAAGGTGCTTCAGGCCAGGCAGTTCAAAACATGAACATTCGTTGTGGTTTCCCCGAGGGAGCGGGGCTTGTCTGAATGATGAAAAAAACTTTTTGGAAAAAAGAAAAAAATGGTTCGGTGACGTCGCCCATCGGGTTTGTGGCGGGAGGAATTCACTCCGGGATCAAGAAGAAAAAAAAGAAATATGACGTGTCGCTGATCTTTTCAAAGACTCCCTGTGTTGCGGCTGGGACGTTCACCACCAATCGCGCCAAGGCGTGGCCGGTTCTCCACTCAATGAAAGTGGTCAATGGTTCGCGACACCATGCCATCATCGGGACGAGCGGGAATGCCAATTGCCTGAATGGAATGATCGGAAAGAAAACAGTCGATGAAATTACCTGGGAGACCGCAAAGCATCTCGATATCCTGCCGCAGGAAGTGCTGATAGCCCAGACCGGGATTATCGGTGTCCCGTTTCCAATCACACGGGTCAAGCGTGCCATTCCGAAGCTGGTCGCAAGACTTTCCGAAAAAGGGGGACACGGGGCCGCTAAGGGGATTTTGACGACAGATCTCTCCAATAAGGAAATAGCGATTTCGCTCGAGCTAGGCGGGAAAAAAGTGACGATCGCGGCTTGCGCCAAAGGGGCGGGGATGGTGCATCCGAATATGGCGACGATGCTTTGCTTTATCACGACGGATTGTGCGATTACCAAGGCCATGTTGCGGCGGGCGGTTCGGCACGCGGCCGATGACACCTTCAACACCATGGCGATCGATAATGACATGAGTACCAACGATATGGTTCTTTGCCTTGCCAACGGGTTGGCGCGAAATCCTGCGATCACCAAAGTCGGCAAGGATTACTGGATGTTTCGGGAGGCGCTTGAGGAAGTCATGCGTTACATCGCTCACGAAATGGTGAAAGACGGAGAGGGCGTGACTCATGTGTGCCACCTCCAACTTTCCGGCGCCAAAACTCCGACGGATGCCGAGCGGGTTGCCCGGCAGATTGCGAACTCAATGCTTTTCAAGACGATGCTGGCAGGTTCCAACCCTAATTGGGGCCGGATTGCGGCGGCTGTGGGAGCGAGCGGAGTCGATTTCAACCCGAATCATCTGAGTATTTCGTTTGGTGATGCCGAGGTTTTACACCAGGGGAAACTGCGGGTTCTGAATATCCCGAAGGCGCGACGAATTCTCCAAAAGAAAGAGTATTCGATTTTCGTCAAGATCGGAAAAGGACGTGGCCGGGCGGATTTTATAACGTCTGATTTGACGACGAAATATGTTTTAATCAACGCCGCATATTCCTAAAAGAAAGGGGATAGGGGTAGAGGATAGGGAACAGAAATTCGAAAAGAATTTTCTAAACCCTAAATGCTAGATCCTATACGTTAGCAAAAATGCAGCAACTTATCGAAAAAGCCAGTGTTCTGATTGAGGCGCTTCCCTACATCCAGAAATTTCGCGGGAAAGAAGTTTTGATCAAGTATGGAGGTGCCGCGCTTACCTATCAGGAAGTGCGCGACATGGTGCTCCAGGATCTTGTTTTTATGAGCTATGTCGGGATTCGCCCCATTTTAATTCACGGCGGCGGGAAATTTATCACCGAAAACATGAAGAAAAAAGGAATCCAAAGCCAGTTTATCAACGGTCTTCGCGTGACAGATAAGTCTGCGATTTCGGTGGTTCATGATACTTTGGCTGAATTGAACCGGAGTATTGTGCGTGACATTGAGCGGCTGGGGGGGGCGGCGGTAGGCCTTTCCGGGTTTGATGCCGAGGTTCTGAATGTTGTCAAGCATACGGAAAACGGTGACGTTGGTTTTGTCGGTGATGTCTCGTCCGTAAACACCATTCCGATCAAGGAATTAACGGAGTTTGGACGAATTCCCGTGATTTTTCCGGTCGGGAAGGGGCCGGATGGTGAAATGTACAATGTGAATGCCGATGAAGCGGCCGCGAACATTGCGGCGGCCATGCAGGTCCAGAAATTTATGGTGCTGACGAATGTGAAAGGTATTTTGCGGGATGCCACGAATGATGAAACTCTTATTCCGTCCCTTCACGTCAATGACACTCAGATGCTGATCGATCAGGGTATTATCTCGGGCGGTATGATTCCGAAAGTGAAAGCTTGTATCGATGCCCTTCAGGGTGGAGTTCAGAAAGCACACATCATTGACGGTCGTACGACGCATGCCTTACTACTTGAGATTTTTACCGATCAAGGTATTGGTACGGAAATAACTTTATAACGTAAGGTACAGAGGGAACAGCCAAGGATGGCGAGTTTTTTCTGCGGCCTTCGTTGTCCACAAAGTGACAGGAAATATGAAAACCACAGGCGTACAAAAACTCTATAGCGAATTTATATTGCCAACCTACACTCAAATGCCGATCTGCATTGTGAAAGGGAAAGGCTCGCGTGTGTGGGATCTGGAAGGCCGCGAGTATCTGGATTTTTTCCCGGGGTGGGGAGTTTCAGCTTTGGGACATTGTCCTCCCATGGTGATGAATGCGATTAAACGCCAGGTGCGAACGTTGATTCATATCCCCAATAATTTTCTCAATGTGAAACAGGCGGAACTGGCAAGCGTGATTTCGGAGGCTTCCTACCCGGCGCGCGTATTTTTTTGCAATTCCGGCGCTGAAGCCAACGAAGGCGCCATCAAGTTTGCCAAAAAGTACGGGAGCGAGACCGGGCGCTATGAAATCATTACGATGAAGCGATCTTTTCACGGCAGGACTTTAGCGGCGATGACGGCGACGGGACAGGAAAAGTTCCATCATGGTTTTGAACCTCTCATGGAGAAGTTTTTTCACGCGGACTTCAATGATCTCGATTCTGTGAAGCGGTTAATAACGCCCAGGACCATCGCGATCATGCTCGAGCCGATTCAGGGAGAGGGCGGCATTCATGTCGCCAAACCCGAATTTATGGAAGGGCTTCGGAAACTTTGCGATGAAAGAGACATGCTTCTGATACTCGATGAAGTCCAGACGGGGATGGGGCGGACCGGGAAGATGTTTGCTTATCAGCATTATCGGGGGATTGAGCCGGATATACTGACTCTCTCGAAGGCCCTGGGTGGTGGCGTTCCGATTGGCGCGTTTGTTGTGAACCGGAAAATCCGGAAGGAAGTTCTTTCAGCTGGCATGCATGGTTCGACCTTCGGTGGTAGCCCGCTCGTCTGTGCGGCAAGTCTTGCTGTCTTCAAAACGATCCGCAAGGAAAGACTGCTGACCCATGCGGTGAAAATGGGAGAGCTCCTCATGGCCGAGTTTGAAAAAATGCGGAGAAAATATCCGGTCATTGAAGAGACTCGGGGAAGAGCGCTCATGGTTGCGCTGAAGCTTAAGGAACCCTCCGCTCCTTACGCTCAGGAAGCAAGGACCCAGGGGCTCCTGATTAATAGCACGCAAGGCGATGTGCTCCGGTTCCTTCCGGCCCTGACGGTATCTGCAAAAGAAATCCGGAAAGCGATTGGCATTTTGAATAAAGTGTTTGAAAAGTTATCCAGGAAAAAAGAAGGTTGATGATGCTCAACTCACTGATTTCCATCCAGGATCTTCGCCCCGAGGAGATTGAAAAACTCTTCGAGCTGGCAACGGAACTCAAGCAAAGGCCGCAAGATTTCCGGAACGCCCTTGAGGGACGGATTTTTGGATTTATTTTTGAAAAACCTTCCACGCGGACCTGGGTGTCGTTCCAGGCAGGGATTTTTTCAATGGGAGGGGGCGTGATCTACCTCGGACCGGAAGATATTAAACTTGGAATCCGGGAAGAAGTTCGGGATGTCGCGCGGGTGCTCAATCGTTATCTGGCGGGAGTTGTGATGCGTACCTTTTCCCACTGGACTATCACGGAATTCCGGGATTATTTTGAAAAGCCCGTGATCAACGGGTTAAGTGATAAGGAACATCCTTGCCAGGCCCTGGCTGATTATATGACTCTCTATGAAAAAATCCCGGCTGGGAAAGATCCTGTGTTGGCTTTTGTCGGTGATGGCAACAACGTGCTTCACTCACTTCTTCTGGTGGCCGCAAAACTGGGGGCGAACATCCGTTATGCAACGCCGAAAAAGTATCAGCCGGATCCAAAGATTGTGCGGATGGCGCGGGGGATCGCCGCAAAAACGGGGGGCGCCATCCAAGGTTTTTTTGACCCGGTGGAGGCTGTGAAGAATGCGGATGCTATCTACACGGACGTCTGGGTCAGTATGGGGGAGGAGGCAATTCGGAAGAAAAAATTGAAAGATTTTCAGGGCATGCAAGTGAATAAGGAGCTCGTGGCGAAGGCCAAAAAAGGGGCTCTGATTATGCACTGTCTGCCGGCGCATCGGGGAGAAGAGATTACGGACAGTGTGATGGAGAGTAAAAGTTGTGTGGTGTTTGACGAAGCCGAAAATCGGCTTCATATTCAGAAAGCTATTTTACTTTATCTTTGTAATCAAGGAGCCATTTAATGAAAAAAGTGATCTTGGCATATTCGGGCGGTCTCGATACTTCCTGTGCGGTAAAATGGTTGCAGGAGCAGTATGGGCTTGACGTGATCTGCTTCTCGGCTTTCATCGGAGAAGTCAAAAATAAAACGAAGATCATTCGTCGGGCCGAAGCTGCGGGCGCCCTCAAGACGTTGGTCGTGGACCTTAAAGAAGAGTTTGCAAAGGAGTACATTATGCCGGCCCTTTGGGCCCACGCGAGGTATGAGGGAAAATATCCGCTTGCAACGGCGCTGGGAAGACCGTTGATTGCGAAGCGGTTGGTGGAAGTTGCGGAACAGGAGGGTGCGGATTACGTGGCGCATGGGTGTACGGGGAAGGGGAACGATCAGGTTCGTCTCGAGGTCGGCATAAGATCACTCAATCCTGATCTCAAGATTATTGCGCCGCTCAGGGAATGGGAATTCAAGACGCGCGAAGAGGAAATTGAATATGCGAAAGAGAGAAAGATCCCGATTGATGTAACGAAGAAAAGTATTTACTCCATTGACAAGAACATCTGGGGGATTGCGATCGAGGCTGGTATTCTTGAAAACCCGATGCTTGAGCCGCCGGAAGAAGCGTATGTGATGACGAAGGCTTGTGACAAGACCCCGAAGAGCCCGCGGTATCTAGAGATCGGTTTTGAAAAGGGAGTCCCGGTTCAGCTAGACGGGAGACGAATGCCGCTTGTCATGATGATCGAAAAGCTGAATGTGATCGCGGGGGAATATGGTGTTGGGCGTTTTGATATGATCGAGAACAGGCTGGTCGGGATCAAGAGCCGCGAGGTTTATGAGGCACCGGCGGCCGATGTGTTGCTTAAGGCCCATGAAGAGCTCGAAGGGTTTGTGATGGATCGGGAGTTTCTTCACTACAAGAGGGTGTTAAGTGAAAAATATTCCGAACTTGTCTATTTCGGTCTCTGGTTTACGCCGCTTAAAAAGGCCCTCGATTCATTTTTTGAATCCAATCAATCCCGGGTAACCGGAAAGGTGCGGATCAAATTGGACCGGGGACATGCCCTCTGCGTGGGCCGGGAATCTAAATTTGCGCTTTATCAGGAAAAGCTTGCGACCTATTCGCAAGGTGACATTTTTGACCGGAAGGCGGCAACCGGTTTTATGAAAATTTGGGGTCTTCCGTACGAAGGCATGTATAAAAATCAGCGGGGGCGTAGAGCGTAGAAGATTTTTTCCGCTGTGTTAAAAGCCCTGTGCCAGAGGCGGTTTCACAAGTATTTTCGATCCATTATTTTCTTAGGCGTTGAAAAATAAAGAACAGGTTTTTTAAAAGACGGATTCCAAGCGGTAAGGTGATTGATATGACAAAAAAACTTTGGGGAGGGCGGTTCAAAAAAGGAATGCATCCGGCGCTCCAGTGTTTTAGCTATTCTCTGAAGACGGACAAAGAACTTTTTGAATCGGAGGTTCTTGTTAATGAGGCGTGGGCGAAAATGCTCGCCAAAACCGGAATCATTACGGAAAAAGAATCCCACGCAATCCGGAAAGGTCTCGCCACAGTTGCCAAGATGCTAGAGGGACAGGATCTGTCCTTGTATGCAGATCGCTATGAAGATATTCACACCCTCATGCAGTCTGAGCTTGAAAGGAAGGCGGGCGCGGTTGCTAAGAAACTGCACACCGGCCGGAGTCGGAACGATCTTGTCGTGACCTCTACAAGGATCTACCTTAGGGAGAAGGTGCTTGTCACTCAATATGAGATCCAACGACTTCAGAAGGCCCTGACGACTGCGGCTCGACGGGCCCACGATTTGATTGTTCCGGGGATGACTCATTTGAGGAAGGCCCAGCCTGTCCTGCTTGCCCATCACCTTCTTGCTTATGTCGAAATGCTTGAGGAAGACAGGCTACGGTTTTGTGATTTGATGAAACGTGTGAACGTCATGCCGATGGGGTCCGCGGCGCTTGCCGGGTCGGCACTTCCGATAGATCAAAAGTTTCTGGCAAAAGAGCTTGGGTTTGAAAAGATCGCAACCAACAGTATGGCCGCGGTGAGCGATCGCGGGTTTTTGGCGGAGTTTTTGGCGGATCTGTCGATTCTCTGGATGCATCTTTCGCGTCTTGCGGAAGATTTTATTCTCTGGAATTCAGAAGCGTTCGGCTATGTGGAACTGGACGATTCGTTTGCGACCGGGTCAAGCCTTATGCCGCAGAAAAAAAATCCGGATGTTTTTGAGCTTGTGAGGGGGAGAAGCGGGGTCATCTTTGGATATCTTCAGGCGATGCTAACCATCCAGAAGGGGCTGGCGCTGTCCTACAACCGGGATCTCCAGGAAGACAAACCGGGAGTTTTTGACGCGATCCACAAAACGACAACCGCCCTTGCGGTCTTGAGCCTGACGGTTGATTCCCTAAGATGGAATAAGAAAAACATTCTCGGTTCGCTGGAGGATGACACCCTTTTTGCAACGGACATCCTTGAATATTTGGTGCGGAAGAAGGTTCCGTTTAGCGAATCGCACGCTATCGTGGGGAAGGCCGTTCGTTATGCGGCAGACTCAGGAAAGAAGTTACGGGAATTTTCTTTAAATGACTGGAAAAAATTTTCAACGCGGATCGGAGCCGAGGTTTTTGACCTGTTTGATGCGGCGGCATCTGTCAAAGGAAAAAAAACAATCGGGAGTACACATCCGGATCAGGTTGAAAAACAGCTGAAACGGTGGGAACGCTGTCTTTGATTTGCCGGATCATCAGGGAGATGAGGTGAAAAGTCATGCTTCGAGGTGAGTTTCAGGGAGAGTCCCGCATGCACGATTTTTATTATGACAAGAAGGGTGACCTTTGTTGTGAAAAGGTGCCGCTCAAGAAGATCCTCAAAAAAACCGGTACCCCAGCCTATATTTACAGCTCCAGGACGATTTCAGAACATCTTGCGAAGATTCAGAAGGCATTCCGATCCGTTCGGCCCCTCATTTGCTACTCAGTAAAAGCGAATTCCAATCTTGCGGTTCTTAAAACTCTGGTCAAAAACGGAGCCGGGCTTGATATTGTGTCGGGAGGTGAGCTTTTTCGGGCGAAGAAGGTCCGATGTCGGGGAGGGAAGATCGTTTATGCAGGCGTCGGAAAAACGGATGAGGAAATTCGTGAGGCGATTCGTGCGCGGATCCTTCTTTTCAATGTCGAGTCGTTGCCAGAGCTGGAGCGGATCCATCAGATTGCGAAGGCGATGCGAACACAGGTGAATGTCTCACTCCGGATCAATCCTAATGTGGATCCGCACACGCATGATTACATCACAACAGGAAGAGCTGAAACCAAGTTTGGAATTGACTTTGACCGGGCTCGTTCCATTTATCTTGAGAGCAAAAAGATGACCCATGCAAAACTTTGTGGTTTGCATGTTCATATTGGTTCCCAGATCGAAACCGGGGAGCCTTTTGTTGAAGCGTTTCGTAAAATTCTGGAATTTGTTGATGACTTGGAGTTGGCGGGGATCAAGATCAAATTCCTGAACTTGGGTGGCGGGCTTGGTGTGATCTATAGCGATGAAAACCCTCAGACGGCGGATGAGTTTGCCAGAAAAATCTTGCCCCTTTTTAAGAAACGGAAATATCAGATTATTTTTGAGCCTGGCAGATTTATCATGGCGAATGCCGGTGTGCTGGCCGCGAAGGTTCTTTACGTCAAAGAGACGGCTGTGAAAAAATTTCTGATTACCGATGCAGGTATGAATGATCTCATTCGCCCGGCTTTTTATAATGCCTACCATGGAATTTGGCCGGTCTGCAAGCACGAGCATGTCGCTCGGTGGGTTTATGATGTTGTCGGCCCGATTTGTGAGAGCGGAGATTTTTTTGCAAAAGACCGTGAGCTTCCCGAAATGAAATCCGGAGATTCCCTGGCGGTGATGACCTCAGGCGCTTATGGGTTTACAATGAGCTCGAATTATAATTCTCGCCGGCGTGCGTGCGAGGTGCTTGTGAGGGGATCCTCTTTCCGGGTGGTTCGTCAACGTGAAACCTACCAGGATCTTGTCCGGGGGGAAAAGGTTTGACCCCTCACCGAGGATGAATACTGGAAAGTTTCTGTTTAATATGGTTGAAGGCAACGCTAATTTGTTGTAGCATCCCCACCTATTTATTAAATTAAAAACGAAGGACAGTCTTTTTCGCACAAGGGACTGTCCTTTTTGCTCAACCGCAAAAGTCAGGGGAAAAAATGGAAACATTATTTCATTATCCGAAAGTTTCAGCTCGCATTCCTAACACCCGTGTGTCATTTGGCGGGAAAGTTCTCATCATTGGTTGCGGGGGCGTGTCACAGTGTGCCGTCCCGCTGATCCTTCGTCACTTTGATATGCCGGCAAAAAAAATTACGATCATGGATTTTGTCGACAATCGTGCGCGGGTGAAAGACGCTCTGAAAAAGGGTGTGCGATACGTCTTCGACAGAGTTACTGAAGCGAATTACAAAACGCTTCTCGCGGAATATGTGGGTTCGGGGGACATGATCATCGATCTCGGCTGGAATATCGGGTGCTGGGAGATCCTGGATTGGTGTCGGACGAATCAGGTGCTTTACGTGAACACTTCTGTGGAAGAGTGGGACCCCTACCGTGATGACAAACGGACCGATCCGACGAAATATACTTTGTATGCCCGGCAAATGAATCTCCGGAAACAAATCGAAAAAAAATGGGGCAGTGAAAAAGGCACCACGGCGATTGTGGACCACGGCGCAAACCCGGGGCTCGTATCCCATTTCACGAAAAAGGCGTTGATTGATATTGCAAGAAAGATTATTCGGGAGAAGCCACGGGATTCTCGCGTGAAAAATCTTGAACGTTTTCTTGGAGAAAAAAACTTTGCAAAACTCGCGCAGATAACAGGCGTCAAGGTCATCCATATCAGTGAGCGTGATACGCAGGTGACGGATGCTCCGAAGCAAGTGAACGAGTTTGTGAACACCTGGTCGATCGAAGGGTTTTATGAAGAGGGTGTTGCCCCGGCGGAGATGGGTTGGGGAACTCACGAGAGAACACTTCCCGAAGACGGCTATGAACACAAAGCGGGTCCCCAAAACCAGATTTGTCTGGGAACGCTCGGGATGAACACGTTTGTCCGTTCCTGGGTGCCTTGCGGAGAGATCAACGGGATGGTGATTCGTCATGGCGAGGCGTTTAGTATTTCGGATCGCCTGACGGTCTGGAAAAATGGGAAGGCTGTTTACCGACCGACGGTTCACTACGCTTATTGCCCGTCAGATTCCGCCATTCTATCGCTCCATGAACTCAGGATGCGGCAGTACAAGATGCAGGAAAAACAGCGGATCCTTTCCGATGATATTATTGACGGGCGGGACGAGCTCGGAGTTCTTTTAATGGGGCATGACTTCAAATCCTGGTGGTGCGGTTCACTCCTTGATATTCACACGACCCGGAAGCTGGTTCCCCATCAGCAGGCGACGACCTTGCAGGTTGCGGTGTCGGTTGTGGCGGCCGCGCTCTGGATGATCCAAAATCCACGGGAAGGGTTTTTGCTTCCGGATGATATCGACCATGAATCCATCCTGAAGTTCGCAACTCCTTATATCGTGCCTCTTGTGTCGATCCCTTCGGATTGGACGCCGCTCAAGAATCTTAACCAGAAATATCTCAAGTTTAAGGCCAAGGTCCCCAAGGAGTCCGATCTTTGGCAGTTCAATTCTTTCCTTGTGGACGAAAGAGTTTAGACGAGAATGAAACAGCCGATTCTATTGAACGGGAATACGCCTCTTTTAAATAAGCCAGTCAAGCCCGCCGAATTGTCCGGAGTGGAGAATTTGATTCGGCAAATGCTCAAGAAATACAAGACCCCGTTCATGATCATCCGGAAAAGTGTTCTTGAAAAACAATTTACCCGTTTCCAGAAAGCCTTTCCCCAAGTGACTCCGTATTATGCCATTAAAGCGAATCCTCATCCGAGGATCGTTAAGTTTTTTGCGGGGCTTGGGACCTATTTTGACGTAGCGAGTGCCGCGGAAATGAAACTGGTTTTAAAACAGGGTGCAAAGCCGAGCCATATTATTTTTGCGAACACGATTAAATCCAAAGAGGACCTTATCACGGCGCGGAAGCGTCGTGTCCGGTTGATGACATTTGATAATGAGGCCGAGCTTTATAAAATGGCGGAAAGTTATCCCGGAGCGCATGTGATCCTTCGTATCCGGGTGGCAAACCGGGGGAGCGTGGTTCAACTGTCGCTCAAGTTTGGAGCGGAACCCGACCAGGGTTTTTATCTGTTAAGAAAAGCGAAGGGGCTTGGCCTCGTCCCTAAAGGGGTGAGTTTCCACGTAGGATCTCAGTCCACCAATGTTGAAAATTATCTTCAGGCGCTCGAGCTCACCGCGGGAATTTTTAAAGAATCGAGGGAAAACGGTATGCCGCTTTCGATTGTGGATATCGGCGGGGGATTTCCCATTCAGCATTTTGATAACGAGATTGGCATCAACTTTGAGCGCATGGCGGTTCAAATTCGAAGGCAGATGAGGGATCTTTTTCCAAAATCGACTCAGTTTATAGCGGAGCCGGGGCGTTTTTTTGCGGGACCGGCGGGGGTGCTGGTGACCCAGGTTGTCGGCAAGGCCTTCAGAGATCATAAAAACTTCTATTATTTAAATGACGGGATTTACCAGGATTTTTCAGGAATGATGTTTGATCATTGCAAATATGAGTTTAAGACCCTGCGGCGCGGACAAAAATACATGAGTGTATTTGCGGGCCCCACTTGTGACTCACTCGATATCCTTTCCTCCAATGAAGAAGTTCCCGAACTCTTTGTGGGCGATGTGGTTTATGTCAAAAATATCGGTGCTTATTCCTCCGCGAGTGCCGTTCCCAACTTTAACGGTTTCGAGCCTGCCCGTATCATCCTTGTCTGAAGATAATGACTAGGTCCACATCTTCGAAGACTTCTAGAAAATCAAATTCCTGGTTGATTCTCGTTATGGCCCTGCCTTTTTTAGGGGTGGGTTTGTTTATGGGGGGAGTGCTGACGAAACATGTTTTGATTTCTCAGAAGGCGAGCACTTGGCCGATGGCAGACGCTCGTATTCTGGATGTCAAACTTTCTACGAGCCATGGTAAAGGCGGTACCGCTTATGAGACAAAAGCTAGGTACGAATATCTATGGCAAGGAAGGCGCTATGAAAATACCAGGGTGGGGATAGAATCGGGCAGTGACAATATTGGGAGGACTCAACTAGAGCGCTTTAATCTCATAAAGGAACATTATGAAACGAATGTTCCCATGCTGTGCCGTGTCAATCCGGATCACCCTTCAGATGCAATATTATTCTCTGCAATCCGGACTGAACTTGCCCTTTTTTTCTTGGGGTTTGCCGTAGTTTTCTCGGGAGCGGGTTTGGGACTTATGACGGTATCGTTTATGCGAATCTCCGGGAATAAAACAACGCGGGATCTGCTTGCGATTCATCCCGGCCAGCCGTGGGTCGCTCGCAAAACATGGCGAACATCGTCAATTCTTTTTACTGAAGCAAAAAAGCGTTGGACGCTCCTGGGAATCACTTTGATTTGGAACATGTTTGCGCTGGTTTTTTTATTCCTTTTGTCCGACGGATTTAGAACGCTCCCCATAGATATCGGGGCGATCTTGGTCGGTCTGTTTGTTTTAATCGGAATTTTCCTGATGGGGCAGACCCTTCTGCAGTATCTACGCTATCAGCGTTTTGGTCCGATCCGGTTTGATCTTAACCCGTTTCCCGGACATATCGGTGGCGAGGTGGGCGGAAACATCCGGATTTCTAAGCGTCTGGATCCCTTCGTGATTCCTGAGGCTTATTTGACGTGCTACCGACTGCGTGTGACAGGATCCGGTAAAAACAGGCGAATGGTCAGAGATACCCTTTGGTCAGATCAGGCAGAGCGACCCACGATCCGCTCCCGAGGTAGTGATGACGCGATCATTCCGGTCCGATTTCAGGTACCTGGCGATCTCCCTTCGGCGTCGGTAGAACGTTTCGGGGACGGTGATATCATGTGGGAGCTTTCTTTCCGGATGAAAGTAAAGGGGCCGGATCTTGTGGCGACATTTGATATCCCGGTTTTTAGCATCCGATAAAAAACTGAGACAAACAGGATGGGATTCATTCCTTTTTTTACGGTTCTGGATTGGTAAAGGAAACCGCCCGCTCAAAGACGGATAAGTGAATTCTTGATTGCCACTCCCGAGGGGCCATCGGTTCGTTGATGTTTCCCGTTCCCCGTTTCTCGGTTCTTTGATACAATACGCCCTCTTCTAACTAGCGGAATGATAAGGAGTTATGTATGCCGATTTCAATTCCTTTTTATAAGATGGTCGCCTCAGGCAATGATTTTGTAGTGGTTGATAACCGACGTAAGGTAGTACGGAATGTGTCTGCTTTTACGCGCAAGATTTGCTCACTGCATCAGGGGGCTGGTGCTGATGGTGTGTTGCTTTTCGAAGGTTCCTCCCGGGCAGATTTTAAAATGAGGATTATCAATTCTGACGGATCTGAAGCGGCGGCGTGCGGAAACGGATTTCGCTGTATTGCTCTTTATGCGCGGGAGATTATGAAGAGACCTCCGGCCATGAAATTTGAATCTGGCTCCGGGTTGATTGAAGCTAGCGTCAGAACGGGTGGCGTGGTGAGGGTCCAACTGGTCAAACCGAAAATTTTTGAAATGAATGGAACGGCTGAGGTGCTTGGCCGCCGAATCCATTATTCTTTTCTTGATACCGGAGTGCCACACGCGGTAATTTTTGTTGAGGGGATCTCAAAACTGGATGTGGTGGGTATCGGGCGTGCCCTGCGGTATCATAAACGATTTAAGCCTGCAGGTACGAACGTCAATTTTGTCGAAATAAAAAATGCCAAAGAAATAATGGTTCGAACTTATGAACGCGGAGTGGAAAACGAGACACTCGCCTGTGGCACCGGGTCGACCGCCTCGGCAGTTGCAAGCGTTCTGAGAGGCTATGTGAAGGCTCCCGTTACGGTGCGGACGCGAGGTGGTGAACCCCTCATGATTGATATGGAATCAAAAGACGGCGAGATCCAAAAAACTTTTTTACAAGGCAAGACTAGATTCGTCTATAAAGGAGAATACTTTTTATGAGCAAGAAAAACCCCGACTTAAAAGGTTCGATGGTTGCTTTAGTGACTCCGTTCCGGAACGGCAAGGTTGACCGGAAGGCGATGAAGGGTCTGATTGATTTTCAGATCAAGTCAGGAACGGATGTTCTTGTGCCTTGTGGTACGACCGGGGAGTCGGCCACGATGTCACACGAGGAGCATCGTGATACGTTGAGTTTTGTGGTCGATTATGTGAATGGACGTGTGCCTGTGATTGCTGGCTGTGGGTCCAACAACACAGCGGAAGCCTTGGGACTTGTCCGCCACGCCAAAAAGATCGGAGCCTCGGCTGCGCTGATTGTTACACCGTACTATAATAAGCCCACCCAAGAAGGACTTTACCGACATTACGAGTTTCTTGCATCCCGAGTGGATATTCCGATCGTCCTTTATAATGTTCCTGGCCGAACGGGTGTGTCCATTGCACCGGAAACCGTCGCGCGCCTTTCAAAAATTGACACGATTGTGGCCATCAAAGAGGCGAGCGGAAGCATGGATCAGGCCGATAAGATCATGCAACTTTGTGACATAGCAGTCATTTCGGGGGAAGATTCTCTAACGTATCCACTGATAGCCATTGGTGCCCAAGGTGTCATCTCCGTGACGGCGAATGTCGTCCCTGGACTTGTCCATGACATGGTTTGGGCCGCTCTCGACGGAAAGATGACGCAAGCGGCGGAGCTTCACAGAAGACATTATCTGTTTTCAAAAATTGCCTTTATTGAAACCAATCCGATCCCTGTTAAAACAGCGCTTGGATGGATGGGGATGCTACAACCGGAATTTCGTTTGCCACTTTGTGAAATGCAACCGGAGAACGAGAAAAAACTTTCAGAGGTTCTCAAGAAACTTGGGATTCTCAAAAGATAGAGGAGATTAAAACCCATGGTTAAACTTGCAGTGGCTGGAGCGGCTGGCAGGATGGGAAAGATGATTCTTCAACTGGCGGCGAGAGATAAGGCGTTCAGGATCACGGGCGGCATTGAACAACGGGGACATGCGGTGCTTGGAATGGACATCGGCCCTGTCATAGGGTGCGACCTTTTGAATGCCAAGATCGAACAAGATCCTTTTTCCGTGGTGAAGCGAGCTGATGTTTTGATCGATTTTACTCATTTTTCTGCTTTGCCGGAAAACCTTAAGGCCTGCGTGGCGGCAAACACAGCCATCATAATCGGTACAACCGCCATTCCTCCTGTCCTTATGAAAAAGATTGTCTCTGCCTCCAAAAAAATTCCTATTGTTCAATCCCCGAACATGAGCGTCGGGGTCAACCTTCTTTTCAGTCTGGCGGCGATGGCCGGATCCAATCTTGATTCAAGCTATGACCTGGAAATTACCGAGGTTCACCACAGGATGAAGAAGGACGCTCCCAGCGGCACGGCGCTTAAGCTCCTGGAGATTCTAGCCGATTCTAGAGGTGTGGACAGCCGGAAAGATGTGGTTTACGGAAGGCAGGGAGAAACGGGATCCCGGCAACCAGGGAAAATCGGTGTTTTTGCCCTCCGGGGCGGAGATGTTGTGGGAGAACATACGGTGTCTTTTTTTGGAGATGGAGAACGAATTGAGCTCGTCCATAAGGCGTCATCTCGCGAGCCTTTTGCGAAAGGCGCCCTTCTGGCCGCAAAATTCCTTGCGAAAAAGAGGGCAGGTCTTTATCATATGCGCCAAGTCCTCGGGATGCTGTAAACCGTTTTGTAGCCTTGTTCATCAAAGGTTTGCAAAAGCCAGAAATTGAAAGCTAAAAATTTTTAATGAAACTTAAAAATATAATAACCTCCTTTTTGGCGTGTGCGTTTGCCTTGTGTTACTCTTCCTCATTTGCGACCGCCGGTATCCTCGTTCCTGAAGCCGATTCCGCTGAAGCTGTTTCCCAACCTAATTTATTTGCCCAGAACTTCTACATGCCCTCGGGTCAAAAACTTGATCAGAAGATCACTGAAATAAGGGGATTCCCGATCGTCAAGACACATTCCCGTCCTCAGAATTCGGAATACTCAATCGTGACGGATTTCGGAGGCAATGCCTTTCGATCCCGCTTTCTCCCCGGGTTAAAAGATCCTAAGGCGATCGACGATTACATCAAAAAAAATCTCCAGGTTGCAAATTTTAATGGTGTCGAGGTCCGGAAGCTTGCGATCCCTCTTGCGGATGGACAAGTGACGGACATGTTCTGGGTAGGAGACAAGGCTTTTCCTTCGGCAGAACAGGCGACAACTGAGGTTTCCAGGGTCAAGGCTTTAATCGAATCCCAGGGAGGCGATTTTGGGGTAAGCGTCCGTGAAATTCCCGTATTTGTTGCGCCCGAGCAACCGGAACCGGTCAAGACCCAGGCCCAATTCAAAAAAGAGGAGGAACTGATCCTCAAGTTCACGGATCAACTTGATATTGGGGAAAAAATGTGGGGGCCTTTTCAGGGAGAAGGATCCGGTGAACCGGTTCTTTGGCAGTCATTTGGGGAAACTACTTATCGGATGACCAATCTTGAAAACAGGAATTTTAACAGTCAGGTGGGGTACTGGTCGAACCGCCTTGTCTTCAAGGGATTTCGTTTTCCGTTAAATACGATTGAGCCCTTTGTGGAAGAGACGACGAGTATTGAGGCGGTGGGCGCCGATTACAAAAGCCATTTTGACCTTTTTGCCGGTTTACAGTGGTATCCGCTCTTGAGAAATCCGTGGCTCTATAATTTCCGTCCGTTTGGGTGGGATATCCCGCTCCTTGAGTGGATCCGTAATTACAAGTTTTACATCAAGTATGGCAACCGCTACAACATCAAGGACCAAATTGAAAACGCGAAGGACTATGATCTGATCGCTGGTGTTCAAATTTTTTATGAATGGGGTACTGATCTTCCTTCGCTCACGGAAGGGAAACCCGAACGTTTTGCGGACTACCTGCGGCAGTATGTCTGGGGAGAATATTTTGGAGATTATCGTTGGGAGAAAACCAATTTTGGATCCGAAGAAGATTTTAACGCTTATATTCTGAATTCTTCGGTCATCATGGGCATTAAACTTCCCGGGATCCCGATCCCTCACAACCCGATTAATGATGAAATCGTTCTTATGCCTTACCTTCGTTTCGAGCATGTGAATAATTGCGAGTTTTCATTTCCTTATCAAAACCGGTATTTTCTTGCCCCGGGAATTCGTTGGATGCCGTTCAGGGCTTATCGCTGGAAAGAGGATGAATGGCTTTCCAAGATGGCTATTTTTGGGGAATGGCTCGCAATCGGAAAAGTCCAGAACGCGAAGCAGGATGGCGAGGCGCCGGATGCGGTGCGCTATGATCTTCGGTTCGGAGTTAAATTTTCTCACAGGCGGTTTTAAATGATGACACACGCCACACGCCACATGCCCGACAAGACAACACCTCGGCTCTGTATCGCCGCGTGGCTTTGTGGCTTCTTGCTTTTTTGTGCTTTTACGCCTTCCGTCTTTGCCAATGTCCTGGGTAATCCGGATTTCGAACAGCCGTTAGGGGATGGAACGCAAAGTAATTGGGCTAATAACACCAGCACATCGAATTTGGTTGCCAAAATGGGACGATGGGATGGTGTGAATAATCCGGCTGGATTGTCTGCCGGATTTGCAGTCCCACGTAATAGTTCCTATGCCCTTTACTTACAGGCTTACTACAATGCTCCTCCCGCCTTCTATGAAAGCACTTTTACCTTTCAGGCTTACAACAATGTGAAACCGGGTGACTACGTGACTTTTTCAGGTTACGCCCAGTCGGATATTAAAGCGGCTGATACCGGGGGAAGAATGAAAATCGAGTTTGAGGATGCCTCCGGCGCCAAGATTGGAAGTCCGGTTCAAACCGGAAAGATTACGATTGCGACTGCCCCGCGAGGAGCTTGGACTTTTTTTTCATTAACGGCGACCGCCCCTGAGAACGTTTCTAAGGTTGTTTTTGTTTTGGATGCTAACGGCATTATGGATGGCGCTGTACCCCAATTCGGTAACATCCTGTACGACGGTCTTAATGCGGAGGTTAATCCTGCTAAACTTACTGTTGCGGCATCGAAGCGCAGTGTGAAAAAAGGAGACGCGATTGGAATTAATGCCCATTTCGCCAATGCGTCGGGAAATACGTTTACCAATTCAAATATGCGAATCAAGTTTCCCAATGGTTTTGATCATGCACAGGATTCAATACGGGTGAACGGTCAGAAAGTCGCGGGTCAGGAAGGATCCCTCATCATTCCTCTGGGCACCATTACTCCGGGCACGACTTATGATGTTACGTTTGCAACATTAGTGACGAGTGGGGTGCAGTTGGGGAAAACCTATTCTCTGGAAGTTTCGGTTGAAGGGGGCGGCGGCGCTTTGTCGGAAACCGCTCACGTTCAATTTACGATCCGGGGAGATCCGATCTTTGATGAAGGCACAATTATCGGGAAAGTTTTCAATGATTTGAACCAGGATGGAGTTCAGCAGTGCGGTGAGCCGGGGGTGCCTTGGGTCACTCTCTATACGGAAGAAGGCATCAAGATTGTAACGGATGAATTTGGCCGCTACCATATTCCAGGCGTCTCTCCGGGCCGGCATCTCGTAAAGATTGACGGACATACGCTTCCCGAGGGGACAAAATTTATTACGGAAGAAACCTATCTTGTCAAGATTACGCCGGGCATTATGGGAAAAGCGAGTTTTGCGGTTCTTCTCCCGCCTTCGGGGATTCCTGAATCATTCAAGAATGACCTCATGGTGATGATCACCCAGGGGGCTGATATTTCGCGTCCCAATCTGGATATCGTGATGGAACCTTCGGTCTTAAAACTGGGAGTTGGATTACTTGAGAAAGAACCCTTGTTCAAGTTTGACAGCAATTACGCCGGTTTCGTTAAGAAGTGGACTCTTGAAATTCGTGATGAGATGGGGGTGCCGGTCTGGAAGGGTTTTGGTGTGGGACAGCCGCCTCCTGAGATGACCTGGAACGGAAAGACTGAAAACGGGCTCATGCTCAAGCCCGGGATTTATTCTTATCAATTAAAGATCCGCGATTCTAAAAATCGAGAAGACTGGACCCCGCTCAAATTCTTTGAGGTCTATAACAAGCTGGATGAAAGAGCGGCAAAAAATTACCAGACAGAAATTCCCTCGGTGGGTGATTTCAATTTATTTAAAGACGGGAAGCGTAGTATTCCGTTGATTGCAAAACCGACCGTCCGGATCCAGGGAAAGACCAAGCCTGATCACGAAATTAAAATCAACGAAATTCCGGTGAGTGTGGATCCTGAAACGGGCATGTTTCAAAAAGAGTTTTATGTTGAACCGGGTGAGCGGGAGTTTACGATTTCTGCCACGAGCGCGACAGGAGAAAGCACAAGTTATCAGGAAAAAGTTCAGGTTAAGGACAGCACTTTTTTTATGGTGGCGCTTGGGGAGGAACAGCTCGGGGTCAATTTTTCGAAAGGGGCCATGGAGGCGGCGGATACCGATGCTTATCGCGACGGGTTTACGGAAGAAGGTCGCTTTTCGTATTACCTCAAGGCCAAGCTTAAAGGAAAATTTCTTGTAAAGTCCCACTATGATACGTCGGATCGCCGTTCGGCGCTTTTTACCAATCTTGATCCGAATGAATATTATCCGATTTACGGTGATGGTTCATCGCGTGACTACGAGGCCCAGGACACTGCCCAGAGGCTTTTTGTCCTCGTGGAGATGGACAAGTCTTTTTTGAAATGGGGAACCTTCAAAACCGAATTCACGGATACGGAACTTGCCTCTTACAACCGAACGCTTTCGGGTCTGAAACTCAGCTTTGACACGGTGGCGAGTACCATTTACGGTGACCCGAAACGGGGATTTAAACTCTTTTGGACTGAATCGGGAAAACAGGCTGATCACAATGAGTTTTATGCCACCGGTGGATCGCTTTATTACACACGTCAGCGTAATGTCCTGGAAGGAAGTGAGAAAATTCGTGTTGAGATTCGCGACAAGATTACCGGAATGGTTCTCTCAAGTTACGATATGACCGAGGGGGCCGATTATGAGATCAATTACGGGGAAGGGCGGATCTTTCTCTCCAGGCCGCTCTCTTCCGTTGCGGCAACCGACTCCCTTGTAACGGCGGATATTATGGACGGTAACCCGGTTTATCTCATTGTGGATTACGAATATGAACCGTCGTCTTCGGATTTGCCTGAAATCAATAACCGTGGAATTCGCGGTTATACCTGGGCGGGTGATCATGTAAGGTTTGGCGCGACTGCGGTAGAAGAAAAACGCACGGGCGGGCAGGATTACGATTTGCGCGGAGTCGACATGATGCTGAAATTCGGCCGTAATACGCAGATCACCGCTGAATACGCGACCAGCATCAACAAGCAGATGGATTCGTCGGTGTCCTACGATGGCGGTATCAGTTTTGGGAGCGAAGGAAATTTGCACGGGAATAATACGCGTCCCCGGGAAAATGCGTATGTGATCCGGGGCCAGTCTCAGCCCGTGAAAAACCTTGAAGTGAGCGGCTATGTCCAGGGTGTTGAACCGGGATTTTCGAATGGTCATATGACGAGCCAGGAAGGTTTCAAGAAGTACGGGCTTGCAACGCGCTATAAATTTACGGACACGTTCTCTGCCCGTTACCGTTTTGATTCAAGCGAAGTAGTCGGCCAGCTTTTGCCGCTTGCGGAGCACAATATCGCAGCTCCGTATGAGGGCCTTCAGGTTCACACGGCACAGCTTGTTTACGATGACGGAAAGTATCTTGCGCAGGCCGAGTATCAGCGTAGTAACATCGATCAGGTTGAAGATTCCGCCAACTTGATGCCGTCACTCTATTCAGAACTTCCATTTGAACATGGGATTGCGACGAAAGTTGGATATCACATCAACGATCGTTTGCTTCCTTATGTTAAGGCCCAGACAACGCTTCATTCGGCAGATGATTATCAGATCGGAGGGGGGATTCGTTGCGAGTTGATTAAAAATGTATTTGGCTATATCGAGCAGATGTTTGGTCCTCTCGGTGATTCGACCTATTATGGATTTGAAAGGCAACATGATAACGGAGCTCGTAGTTATGCCAACCTGCGTTCGGTGGATCGTGGTATCGGATCCAAAACGCTCTCAACTGCTATTGGAAGCTCCTTCCCCCTGACCGAGAAATCCAGAATTTATTCTGAACGAGAACATTCGTCGTATCAGGGAGTGGACGGTTTTGCGGACATTCTCGGATACGAAGGCAGTTTGGGCGACCACTGGGATTTTGGAGCGAAATATGAACGGCGCCATTTGGATAACTCAACAACTCGATTGATCGATGTTGCTTCCGAGGCCGGATACGCGAGGAATAACACCTATAACACGGTGGGTGGGCATATTGGGTATGCGAATGGCAAGAAGCTCCGGGCGCGAACTTATTGGGAGTTTCGTCGTGATCCAGATGCCAGGAGTTTGGGACAGATTGTGACCCGGAACTCTGTCCAGTACCAGATTAACCGTGATCTGTCGTTCCTTTCCTATTTTAACTATGGGAACACCCATCTTTATAACCCCGGAGATGTGCCGGCGGCATTTGTCGAACTGAACACGGGTTTTGCCTATCGGCCGGTGGGTCTGGATCATTTCAACATGTTGACAAAATACACCTATTTGAAAAATCTGGGCGATGATGTGCAGTACGATAACGGTTATTATAACGGGGTCCAGTTTGATGATCTGGCGCATATTTTTTCAATCGATGCGCTCTATGACATCAACCGCTGGTTCGGAGTTGCCCAAAAACTTGCTTTTAAGCGGGCTCAACTTTATATATCCACCGGGGATGAAGTAGCGACCCATAATTTCCTGACGGTGAGCCGGATCAATTTTCATGTGACCCGGAAATGGGACGTAGCCGCGGAATACCGTCTCTTGTGGCAGTCGTCCGCTTTGGGCACGATGCGGCACGGGATGTTGGTTGAAGTGGACCGTGAGATTTACGAGTATGTGAGACTGGGGGTTGGGTATAATTTTACGGATTTTAGCGATGATCTTCGCCATGCTAATGATTATCAGAACAATGGGCCGTTCGTCCGGATGACGGGGAAATTTTAACGAAGGAAACGGAGATTGAATGATGCGAACTATCGGGATGATTTTGATGAGCGCTTTTTTTTGTTTTCATTTTTCAGGTTGTGCGACGGTTGAAAAAATGCTTCCACTTCACGATGAAGTTCTTGTTTACGAATTGCCTCTGGATCTGACGTATCTAAGAACAACGGAGGCAATGGAAACCTTGCCGGGGTGGATCATTGAATCGACTGACAAGGAGAAGGGGATCATCGCCGCCCGCAACATTGAATACAGCCGATTGGATGACTCGGATACGCGGACGGTGACAGTGCTTGTGGAACGGGTTGACCGGACCCATACGTCGGTTACTTTAGCTCCTGAATCTCAGCGGAGTTTGTCCGGCGGGGATATGATGAAAGCTATCGACACGATGTTGAGTGCCGAGCTCAAATAGAATCCCAAGGCCATTGTCTTGGATGCGATTGAACTTCGTGGCGTTAAAACCCACAACCTCAAAAATCTTCAACTGAAACTCCCTCGACGAAAACTTTATGTCGTGACAGGAGTCTCCGGCTCAGGGAAGTCTTCTCTGGCTTTTGATACCCTTTATGCGGAAGGCCAGCGGCGCTATCTGGAGTCGGTTTCCGCCTATGCCCGCCAGTTTCTTGAGCGAATGCCTAAACCCGATGTAGAGTTTTCTTCCGGGATTCCCCCTGCGCTTGCGATTCAGGCGAAAAACGTTGTAAGTAATGCACGCTCAACCGTCGGGACACAAACCGAGATCAATGATTATCTCCGGGTTGCTTTTGCGCGTGCAGGAAGATTGATCTGCCCTGAGTGTGAAATCGAAGTTGAAGGATATGATCCTGTCAGTGTCACCCGTCGACTTGTTCAGGATTTTTTAGAGAAAATGGTACGGATCGTGGCCCTTGTCCCGCTCGGAAAAACAGGAATGAAATATCTTTCGGAAAATGTCAGGGAACTTGAGAGGCAGGGGTTCAGTGAGTTTTTCAGTGAGGGGGAATGGAAAAGTGGGGATTCCCTGCTGTCAGCGAAGCTGAAATTTTCTGAACTGCGCGTGAGCATAGACACGTTGCTGGTGAACGAAAAAAACAGGGAACGTTTGACCGATTCTCTGGAGCTTGGATTTCGATATGGCAAAGGCAATGTCCAGGTCTGGTGCCAAGATCGAGAACTGAAATTTTCGGAAATTCTTCAGTGTGTGTCTTGCGGGAAAAAGTTTCCTGAGCCAGTCGCTAATCTTTTTTCATTTAACAGCCCTCTCGGCGCGTGTCCTGCTTGCCAGGGGTTTGGACGGGTGATCACGATCGACAGGGATCTTGTGGTCCCGGACGCCTCAAAATCGATCCGTGAAGGTGCGATTGAACCATGGACCAAGGCCAGTACGCGGTGGGAACAGGGGCAATTGCTGGATTTTTGTGCCCGTAAACGAATTCCGGTTAAAAGGCCTTGGGCAACACTTAAAAAGGTGTATCAAAAATGGATCTTCGAGGGATTCCCGGGAGACGATTATTTCAGTCTTCGTGATTTTTTTGATTATCTCAATAAAAAAATCTACAAAATGCATGTCAGGATTTTTTTAAACCGTTACCGGGGTTATGTTCCCTGTACGGCCTGTCACACGAGCCGGCTTAAACCGGATGCGATGAATTACCGGCTGGGAGGAAAGACGATTGCGGACGTTCAAGCCCTTCCGATTGACCGGTTGCTTGAATTTCTTGAAACGATCCGTCTGTCTCCGGAAGAAAAAGAAAAGATGGGGCCGGTCCATGAGGAATTGATCCATCGCATCCGTTTCCTGAAAGAGGTTGGTTTAGGCTATCTGACCCTTGACCGTATGTCACGAACGCTGTCTGGCGGGGAAGTCCAGCGAATTCACCTTGCGAGTTCGCTGGGGTCGGCCCTTGTGGACACCCTTTATGTTCTGGATGAACCGAGCATCGGTCTTCATGAGCGGGACAATCAAATGCTGATTACGCTTCTCAAGAAGCTTCGTGATCTCGGGAATACGGTGGTGGTGGTTGAGCACGATCGAACCATGATCCAGTCCGCTGATGAAGTGATTGATCTTGGCCCCGGAGGGGGCGCCGGGGGAGGCCAGTTGATTTTTCAGGGAAGTATCGATGACCTCAAGGCGTGCCAGCAATCTTATACGTCACGTTACCTTTCAGGAAAAGAAAAACTGCAACGAGCTTTCCGCCCCGCGCAGGAAAAAACGCAGAAAATCCTAATTGAAGGTGCATCAGCGCACAATCTCAAGAAAATTTGTGTTGAAATACCGCTGGGACGACTGGCTGTCCTGACAGGAGTTTCGGGATCTGGGAAAAGCACCTTACTTTACAATATTCTTTATAACCATTACCTGAAATCCAAGGGCCAGCCGGTATCCCAGGACGAGCTTGGAAATGTAAAAAGGATTGTGGGATTTGAAGGTGTCCGGAATATGGCGCTGGTCGATCAGTCCTCTCTGGGGCGGTCGCCGCGTTCCAATCCCGCGACTTATACCAAGGCATTTGAAGAGGTGCGGAAAATTTTCGCATCGACTCAGCAGGCCAAGCGGGCAGGTTTTGATGCCGGCTATTTTTCCTTTAACTCGGAAAAAGGGCGCTGTCCGGTTTGTAAGGGCGATGGCGCGGTCAAGATCGAAATGCATTTTCTTGCGGACATCTTTGTTCCGTGCGAAGCGTGTCAAGGCCGGCGGTTTAAAAATGAAGTTCTGGCAATTGAATACCAGGGATTGAATATTGACAAAGTTCTTCAACTTACGATTGATGAAACCGTGGATTTTTTTCAGGCACGCAAAGGTATTGTCGATAAACTGGAGCCTCTGAGAAAGATCGGTCTTGGTTATCTTAAACTCGGCCAGCCAACTTTGACCCTCTCCGGGGGTGAGGCGCAACGTCTTAAGCTGGCCTGTGAAATGGCCGAACCGTTCTCAGGGGCCACACTGTATCTTCTGGATGAGCCGACGACAGGGTTGCATGAGAGGGATATTCATCATCTGCTGACTGCCTTTGATGAGCTTCTCGCCCGGGGACACTCTCTTTTTGTCATTGAGCACCATATGGGAGTGATTGCTCTGGCGGATTATGTGATTGATCTCGGGCCGGAGGGAGGCGAGGATGGAGGCGAAATTATTTATCAAGGAGATGTGGAAGGTTTGCTGGGATGCAGTCGGTCTCATACCGGACAGTGTCTTAAGAAGTACCTTACTGGTTTGGGTGGGGCGGATTGAAACCCGTGCGATATTTTTTCCTTCTTCTGGAAGGATGTTCCCTGCCATTTGATCTCTTTCGGATTCTAAGGTATCTTTTAGCAGGTGACTCGATGACTAAAAAATGGTGTTTCTTAATATTGATTACGGTTTTGTCGGTAGCCAATGTGGCGTCCATCCGGCGTGCGGAGGATCCCATCCGTAACACCCAGACCAGCCCGATCGCATTTCAACAAAAAATGGAAGAAGAAAAGGACGGGAAGAAAGGGCCTCTTTTATACCATGTTAAATATAATCCGGAAGATTCGTTTTTGACGGGCTCACCGGTTCTCCCTGAAGAAAAAGCTAAAGAGGATTCGGTATCCCCTTACTCAAGAGCCGGGGAGCTGGACTGGTGGGAAGAACCCGATTTACCGGCTGAAAGTGATGCTGAGATTCATTCAAACCAGGATCTTGGCAAGATGGAAGAAGGTTATTGGAGCGGGAATGTGATCACGGAGAACGGGGAGACGGGATCCGGTATCGATAATGAGATCGAGGAGAACGTTAATTCGGCGAGCTCGCAGGCTGAGGAGGAGTTGTGGTGACATCTCTCTAAGAAGAAATCGTTACCGGATTTTTCCCTATCTTTGTGGGTCGGGAGTGCCGGTTGAGCTTTTTCGAAATAACCCAGTCAGCTTAAAATCTCTAATCGTTGAAATAGCAGTGTAAATCAGAAAGCCTTATCGCTATAATACAGCCCAAGTTTACCTGCCGAAATCGGGTTCCCCCGGGCATGTGACCAAAGAGTAAAAAGGAGAGTGAATTACTATGATGTCGTGGCGCCGTTTAAAATTATTTTGGATGGATCATTGGTTGAAATTTACGATTGTTTTTGCGGCGGTTGTTTTGATCGTTCTGTCCGTTTGGGGGATGGCTTCTCTCGAAAGCTATTATCGGAATATTACGCTGGCTCAGCTCCCTCTTCAAATCCTCATGGTGACGATCAATGCCGTGATTTTTGTGTATCTTTATATGGTCATCTTTCGCGGGGGGTTCGCGAAGCTGGACAAGAAAAACATTAAGGCGCAAAACGTTAACGTCAAATTTTCGGATGTTATTGGAATTGATGAGGCCAAGGACGAATGTTGGGAAGTGGTGCAATTGATCAAGGATCACGTTCGCCTCAAGAAGATTGGTGGCAAAATTCTTCGCGGGATCCTCATGATGGGGCCTCCCGGTTGCGGAAAGACATATCTTGCCAAGGCGATCGCCACCGAGGCGGGAATGCCGTTTCTCTCGATGGCAGCGAGCGAATTCAACGAGATCTTTGTGGGTGTGGGAGCCAGCCGTGTCCGGAAACTTTTCCAGAAGGCCCAGCGAATGGCTTATGGTTACGGCGGGTGCATCGTGTTTATCGACGAGTTGGATGCGATGGGACAAAGACGTACTTTTAATCAGTTTGGAAGTGGTGAGGGGAACACCACCCAGAACCAGCTTCTTGTTGCCATGGATGGTCTCGGAGAAAGATCTGAAAACATCATTGTCATCGGAGCGACGAATGCTGCCGAAGATGTCCTGGATCCTGCCCTTCTCCGCCCCGGACGTTTTGACAGAAAGGTTTATATAAAAAAGCCAAATCTTGAAGGCAGGGAGGCGCTTTTCCGCTATTACCTCAGTAAGGTGAAATTCGAAGCGTCGGTCGATTGTAAACGCCTGGCGAGAAAGGCGATCGATAAATCGCCTGCGGATATCGAAAATATTGTTAAGGAATCGGCGCTGATCGCGACCCGAAATAAAAGGGATTCGATTACGCTTAAGGACATCTCCGAGGCCATTGAGCGAATTGAGCTTGGGGTCAAACAACGATTAACGGTCA
Source organism: uncultured bacterium (assembly GCA_964445745.1). Lineage (GTDB taxonomy): Bacteria > Omnitrophota > Omnitrophia > Omnitrophales > Aquincolibacteriaceae > UBA1443. The sequence goes on from CAYULU010000005.1 coordinate 40,585, forward strand.
ATGTCAAGGAACGCGAAATGACGGCCTATCACGAGACGGGCCATCTGATGGTGACCTATCTTCTGCATCCCCGTGATGATGTTTTTAAGGCATCAATTATTCCGAGGAAAATGTCTCTGGGTGTTGTTCACCCGACGCCGATCGAGGAATGGCACTCCAAGGATCGCGAGTCGTTGCTTGCCGATGTTAAAGTGTGTGTTGCGAGCTATGTTGCTGAAAAGCTCAAGTTTGGAACGACGACCACGGGGGTCGGGGGTGGTCCGGGGAGTGATTTTTACACGGCGTCTAACATTGCCAACGCCATGGTGTGGCGGTTTGGCATGGGGCCATCAGGGATGGTCGGGGATTACAGCGTTAATGCCCAACTGCTTTCTGAGGATTTGAAGACGCGGCTTAATCAGGATGTTGAGAAGATTCTCAAGGATTGCATGGCGGATGTTGAAGTGCTCCTTAAAAAGGAAAACGATCTCTTTGAGCGTTTTGCCCATGAACTGATCACAAAGAGTGAACTTGATTATGATGAGATCGAAGCGATTTTCATGGAGTACGGGAAGATCAACCCGCGCCGGATCTCGTCGACCCAAGGCGGCTCTGCGTCGGCCGCTTAAGTTTCTTTATGACTCAAAAGACATTTGACACCCTGTTACGAAAAAGGTGTCAGATGTCTTTTGTTTTTTTAGCTTTATGGATGACGGGGATATTGATCTCCGGATGTACCCCTCCGAGTTACAGTGGCGATGAGCTCAAACAAGCGGTTATCGAAATTACCCGGAAAGAGTACGGTATCGAACATTGTGACGTCAAGATTGTGGGGACGACCTTTGGAGTTTTTCTCCCGCTCTCCCAACTTTTCTCCATGGATTTTAAAGAAGCGATCCTTTCCGGACAGGTAACCGACATGGAGCAGCTTTTCCAGCCCACCGAAGAAGCGATCGACAAGATTGAAGATGTGCTGTTTTCAATGTCTCGGGTGATTCTCTCCACGGACCGGAAAATCGATTTTTATTTTCTCCAGGCGACTGATATTGAAAAAACGGGAATGGAGATCAATTTTATTGGGCACAGTGATGACATCAAGAGAGTCCGTTTTTGGGACATCCCAAGGAGCGAATACCGGAAACGCATCATCCATGAAATGCAGTTGAACCGTCCTGTGCTTTGGCATCGACCGGTCAAACAGTTCTTTAATGACTTAAACGAAAAAACACGTTCCGAACTGAAACTTCTTTACTTCAAGGGCCTCGATGACGCCAAATGGGAAGAGGAATTTTTCCTGACTTCAAAGACAGGGGCTTCTGACGAAAGGGGTGCGAGGATTTGGGAAGTGATGGATGTTCGTAGTTTGCCCGTCCAGGATCAGGAGGTGGTTGTTTATGTGAAAGTTAGTGCCAAGCCGCGGGATGGACAGGGCGTTCCTCAGGCTTTGGATTATCTTTTCCAAATATCGACGCAAGGGGATCAGGAAAAGATCGACCGCATTACCCCGATGAGTATTTTGGACCAAACGTCGGCGGGCCTTGATGCTCCCATGACCCGGGACATGATTTATTCAAGCTTGGATCGATGGGACGAGGAATTCAGTGTGCCGGATATGACTCTCGGTGAGTTTCTTGCGATGCAGCTTTCGCGGAGGATGCAGATGACAATTTCACAGGACGAACGGGTTTACAATACCTTCTCCGGAATTAAGGCCGTATTTCAGCATGTTGAAGGTGACCCCGGACATTTTATTTTTCACATGACCGCTCCCTTGAAAGATATTCGGCAGAAATCCTATACTTTGGATCAAGGAGTGAATGAGGATGTGATCTACGTCTGGAACCTGGCGACCCGTGAGTTTGTGGATGTCCTTCGTAGCTATAGCTTTAAAGATTGGGAGTTTTTAAGTTTTAGCCTGACCCAGGCGCCATCCTACACCTGGAGTGCCAACCGGCAGGATCTCGAACTTTACCGGCGCATGAAAAAACCGTTACAAGATATTTTGATCCTTACCCCTCAGGTTGCTTCCTAGCAGGTTTGATATTCTTTTCGCGGGTCGGTCTTGAGAGCCTGATGAATTTCTGCTATCATACGCCCTCTTATGGAAATCCTTACTCCCAGACAAGCAGACATCCTGAAGGGTGTCGTCGAAGCTCATATTGAGACCAGTGATCCTGTCGGGTCTCATTATATTATCAGGAAGTATGCGCTTCCCATTTCCTCTGCCACCATCCGGAACGAAATGGGGGTGCTTGAAGAAATGGGATATTTAACGCATCCTCATACTTCGTCGGGGCGAGTGCCTACGGACTCGGGGTACCGTTATTATCTGGACCATTCCTCGTTCGCTGATGTGATGCCGGAGTCTCTATGTTTGCAGGTGGCACGAGAACTTAACCAGAAGTACCAGGAGCAGCGGGCTGTCGAGGTTTTTCTTGAAAATGTCACTTCCATGCTTTCTTCCATGACCCATGAGATAGGACTTTCTTTATCGATGGCGCCGGAACACGGCCTTGATCAGAAAATTGATGGTCTCCGGCTTTCGCTTCAGGGGCTGACCCATATTCTTGAGAAACCGGAATTTCAAGATATCAACAAGCTTCGCACACTTTTAAAAACTCTGGAAGAAAAGATTGTCCTTAAACAATGGTTGCTCAAGCAGGCGCGGGAATCCCAAATTTCGGTTTCTGTTGGCCGGGAACATGAAAGCCAGGCGCTTGAGAATTGTGCCATTGTCACAGCACGTTACTCAGCCGGAGAACTGGGAACCGGCGTTATCGCCATACTGGGCCCTAAACGGATGCCTTACCGGAAGCTTGTTCCGCTCGTTTCCCAGGTTGCAGAACTTATGGAAACCTTTTTTACCGAACACGAGGAGTTTGATTCATGAATTCTCATTTCAAGAAGGACCCGGCGCATGCTGAGGCGAGTACCCCCAACCCGGATTCAAAAGTCTCTCCGGAAAAAGAAAGCCGCGCCCCGGAAAGTAATGACGGGGTGACGACCGAATGTGAGAGACTCCAAAAACGCGTGGAAGAACTGGAAGGACTTCGCGAGAAGTTTTTGCATGCGGCTGCTGATTTTGAAAATGCCAAAAAGCGGAATACCCGGGAGAAAGAGGAGTTCATCAAGTTTAGTCAGGAACGGATTCTCCGCGATATGCTTCCCGTGCTTGATAATTTTGAGCGGGCCGTCGCACACACTTCTACGGCGGAACTTTCTGAATCAAATGCGGAAAAGCTCCGGACCAATTTTAAAAATATGGCCGCAGGCGTTCAAATGGTACAAAAACAGTTTACCGATACCCTCAAAAAATACGGACTGAGCCGACTGAAAACGGTTGGCGAAAAATTTGACCCCAATTGCCATGAGGCTGTGGCGCATGTCGCGGGGGACGGCGACGAGGATGTGATTGTTGATGAGATTGAGGCGGGGTACATGATTCATGACCGGTTACTCAGGGCCGCCAAAGTTAGGGTGCGGACCGCTCCTCCCCAGGAAAAACAGGACGAAATCACCTAAAAATCAGGGGGACGATTTACGGACAACGCTCCACGATCTATAGATTCTATGCGTTGTCCTTTTTCGTTTTCCGTTACTCCAAATTAAATGATGAAGAAACGCGATTATTATGACGTGTTGAGTGTCGGGCGTCAGGCAAGTGAGGATGAGCTTAAAAAGGCTTACCGGAAGCTTGCCCTCCAGTATCACCCTGATCGGAATCCCGGCAACAAGGAGGCTGAAGAAAAATTTAAGGAAGCCGCCGAGGCCTATGCTGTCCTGAGCGATTCAGAAAAGCGTTCCCGGTACGACCAGTTTGGTCACAGTTTGGGAGGCCAGGGATTTTCAGGGTTTGAGGGCTTTCAGGATGCCTTTGGGGGATTTAGCGATATTTTTGGTGACCTTTTTGAGGATTTTTTGGGAGGGAGCGGCAGTCGACGTTCCAGAGGTCGGGGACGTCGCGGGGCTGACCTTGAGTATGCCGTTGAAATCAGTTTAGAAGAAGTTTTGGGTGGGAAGGCCATGGAGATTGAGGTCCCGCGCCGAGAAACATGCGCCGAATGCCAGGGGAGCGGTGCGGAAAAAGGTTCCAAGAAAAAGGTTTGTGAGAGTTGCGGGGGAAGGGGCGAAGTTCGAATTAGCCAGGGGTTTTTTACCATGCGCCAAACTTGCCCACGGTGCGGCGGAGAAGGCGAGTCGATCGAAAAACGTTGTCCCGTATGTAAGGGGGAAGGCCGCGTCAACAAAGTTCGAAAACTTCAGGTTAAAATCCCTCCCGGGATTGAGGACGGATCCAGGCTTCGGATGACGGGGGAAGGCGAGGCGGGTCAGGGAGGTGCTTCCCGCGGAGATTTTTATATTCATGTAAGAGTGAAGAAACACAAAAGATTTGAGCGTCAGGGGCAGGATCTCTATGTGGAAAATCTGATCCCTTACACGGTCGCTGTCCTGGGAGGGAAAGTGGAGATTGAGACCTTGACTGGGACGACCGAAATGAAAATCGATTCGGGAACTCCGTCCGGGAAAATCCTCAAAATTAAAAATGAAGGAGTCCCTGCGTATGGGGTTCCGGATCGGCGCGGGGATCTTTACGTTCGTGTCCAGGTTGAGGTTCCGGTTAAGCCGTCCAAGCAAGAGCGGGAGTTAATTGAAAAGCTTGCGGCTGAAAGAGGAGATCCGGTGGCTGTTAAAAAGAGTTTTTTCTAATCAAGTCTCATTTCGGGGGCGACCATAGGTGGAACTGTGGAGTATTTTGATTATCAATATAGAGTGATTTATGCGGATACTGATCGGATGGGTGTGACTTATTATGGTCACTATTTCCGGTTTTTTGAAGCGGGACGTAATGAGTATTTTCGTGCGCTTGGTTTGCCGTATACCGAATGCGAAAGAAAAGGTGTCTTTCTGCCTGTGGGCGAGGCACATGCCAAGTATATTGCGCCCTCCACGTATGATGACGAATTGATCGTTCGCACCAGCGTAAGCCATTTGGGTGCCAGCACGATTAAGTTCCAGTATCAGGTGATTAAAAAAGATTCGGGGAAGGTTATTACGACCGGAGATACGTTGCATGTTTTTGTGGATAAGACTTTGCGGCCCTGCCGAATCCCGGATGAAATCAGGAACAAGGTGACGGTGTACACTTTATTGCGCAAGAAGACCTGAGTGAACGGTTTCGGGCAGGAGAGGGTTTGCGTCTGACGAAAATTTGACGTTGAGTGTGTCACCATGAAAAAGGGGAATGAAATGAATGAAAGCATCAAGGTGTCAGTGCTTGGGGACGGTGGCTGGGGAACGGCGCTTGCGCTTGTGAACGCAAGGCGCGGGAATAAGGTTTATCTGTGGTCTGTTTTCCCCGCGTATGCCAGGCACCTTGATAAAAAGCGGGAAAATAGCAAGTTTCTCCCCGGCATCAAACTTCCCAAAACGCTTCACATTACGTCAAATCTTAACGAAGCGGTTGCAGCGGCCGATGTTATTGTTCTAGCGATCCCGACTCAGCATCTTCGGAGTGTCCTCATCCACCTTAAAAAATTGTCGCACCAAGGAAAAATTTTTGTCAGCGCCACGAAAGGGATCGAAAATAAAACCTGTCTCCGTCCTTCTGAAATTGTATATCAGGTCCTGGGGCGAAGTGTTCGACTGGTCGTTCTTTCCGGGCCTTCACACGCCGAAGAGGTTGCCCGAGGAATTCCGACGTTGACGGTGGCGGCTTCCAAAGATTCCAGAGTGGCGACATTTGTCCAAGAGTATTTTCGTGATCCTCAGTTTCGTGTTTATGTTCAAAGCGACGTCGTCGGCGTCGAGCTTGGCGGAGCCCTGAAGAATGTGATCGCGATTGCGGCCGGGGTTTGTGACGGTCTCAAATTTGGGGATAACACCAAGGCCGGTCTCATGACCCGTGGAATTTATGAAATGGTCCGGCTCGGAGTGAAGTTCGGTGCAAATCCGGGGACCTTTTTCGGGCTTTCCGGGATCGGGGATCTTATCACCACGTGCTCATCCCGGCACGGCCGTAATCTTTATGTCGGCCGTGAGCTTGGAAAAGGGCGCACGATGAAGGCGATTTTGGGTGAAATGGCGATGGTGGCCGAGGGTGTGGGGACGGCGCTCAGCGTACATCAGCTTTCGGGGAAATACCCGGATCTGCAACTTCCGATTATGGACGAGGTCTATAAAATGCTTTTCAAGGATAAATCCCCGAGGGATGCTGTTTCGACTCTTCTGTCACGAACGCCCTACGATGAGTGGAAGGCATTCGATCTTTCGTCCTTCAAGTCGAAATAAAAAAAAGCCCCGATTCTCATTGCGAGAAATCGGGGCTGAATTTCTAGTCAGTTCTAACCGCGCTTACAATCCCGCAGAATTCATTGCGATCGAGGGAGATTCGATTGCGTGCCCCTTATCACCAAATGCTCTCGGGAAAATGTCGTCCCATTTCAGGGTCATGCTGATCGTAAAGGCCTGAGAGTAAGAAGAGTATCGGCCATCGACTGAGGTGCCCAGGCTTTCGCTAATTTCATTATTGATTCGACGTTTGAAGTAGAATGAATTGTAATAACTTAATTCAGCTGTCAGGTGTTTGTTGATTTCGTAGGCTGCGCCAATGCTGAGCGAAAGGAAGTTTGAAGAAGGGATCGCTGGTGTAAAGTGAGTTTTTGGCACGGGCGTCCAATAAAACCAACTTCCGCCTCGAAGTGTTAACTTATCTGTCAACTTATGACTTGCTCCGAGTTGAATCCCAAAACTGTCTGTCCAGTCTTTGTCGGCCGACCGGATGGCGTCTAAAATGGCATCATCCATGGCATTTCCAGATGGAGATGTTACGAAGTAAACGCGTTTGTGGGTGGACCACCGGGACCATGTAAAATCTACTTCGTAATGGGTTTTGGGGGTTGGTTGATAGGCGTAAGCCCAAGTCATATTCATCGGAAGCGAAAGTTTTGTCTCGACATCCGTCTCATAGTTTCTTAACCCTGCTCCTCCGATCCATCCCGGGATGTTGGAGTTTTCAACTTTGACCTTTCCTTTTAGATCGACAACGACAGGACTTCTGAAATAATAGCCGAGACGGTGTTTTTCTTTGATTTTAATCAAGGCACCCATTTGCCATCCCCAGTGGTCTCCAGCGGTGTTGATTCGAACTTGACCGTCAGGGAGTCCGGGAATAATAGCTTGGTTAGGATAAGCCTGGATTCCGCCAAAATCATAAACACGGTAATACATTGGACCGCCGCCGATATTAAACCAGTCGGTGACTTTGATCGCGGCGGTAGGTTTTACCGTGAACATTTTGAGATAATTTTTCCATCCGGTGTAGTGGACGGCAGGGTCGCTTGAATTATATTTATTCATTAGACCGAAGGGAGAATCGCTCCCGACGCCGAAAGTCACACGATCACAAAAGATCTTTCCGGGGTTGATGGTAAGGTAACTTGTGGGTATCATCGCAAGGGTTCCGGAACTTCGGGTTGAGCCAGTCGTATCGTTGTCTTTAAAAGTCATCAGGCTGATAAAGTTCGCATTGCTTTGAAATTGTATTCCGGGAAGGTCGGCGATACCGGCCGGGTTATAAGAAATGGCTGCTGGTTCGTCAGGAGTTGCCGTGACGGCACCCCCGGTGCCAAGTTGCTTGGCGCTGAAGGACGCGTTTTCAAGGCCTCCTGATCCGACTGCCCAGGCGGACGAAAAGGGTAGAATTGCCAAGCTTAGCATGACGACGATGGTGAGAAGCTTCTTCATTATGGAACTCCCTTGGTGAATGATGGTTATCTAATGTAAAAAGTTTCTATGCACACCTGACCTATTTATCGGATTATAGATAATTTCCTTCATGCTAAAATTATAAAATATTATGCTTTCGTGATAAAAATGATAGATCTTATTATTTAATGCTATATTAAAGACTTTATTGACTTGCAAATCAAGTAATTGTCAGTTATAGTTGCTTTAGAAATAGGAGATTGAAATCGATGTCTTCTGATGAACTCGAAGTCCGGCTTTTGAATATTAAGGACAAAAAACTTGCAACGGAGGTTCGTCGATTCCTTCTGAACCTCTTTCTCCTTTTTGACGGTCAGCCGCCTGTCCATATACAAAGCCATATCAATGAGATCTTCGATATCCTCGAGACTCAACAACGGGCCGGAAAAGTAGTTCTCTCATAACTCAAGTAGTTCCTTGTGCGGGCCTTCCTCAATCTCGAAGTTCGTTTATTAGTAGAAAAGTATCTACTTTTAAAGTTTTTTAAAAAAAATAATCATGTTTCTTCTACCCATCCCGTTCTTAGCTGGCTATCTTGTAATTCGTGAAATGGTTTCACCTGGATCTTGGGACATTTCAAAATGACAAGGAGAGCTCGGCAATGAAAGAAGGGCAAGAGGCGTCTAAGGGAAATACAGAATTTCAAGATTCATTAAAAATGCTGATCCAGCATGTGCGCCAAAAGATGAGCTGGAGAAAACCTGAAAAAGGGTCTCGTGTTTCCAGGAAGATTAAGCGAATGTCGGAAATTTCCAAGCTCCCCGCGCCTTTTGTAATGGCCAAACAAGACGGAAAAAAATTTTTCCGAAGTGTCGCTTTGCTAACGGTGTTCTTTTTTACCTGGAATCAGCTAGGATTTTCGGATGGAACGCTTTTGCTGGATTACGAGGTTCCGTTTCAAACCTATGTCTCCTCGGCTGGCGGGGGAGATTCGGATTCAGTTCCACAGGGTTTACTCCCGGATCAGCGATCCCATGAAGATTTTGGCGCAGAAAGTTTGAGCTTTATTGCAGGAAATTCGCCACTTTCAGCTCCTGATTCTACCAGGCCGGATGAACCGGTCCAGGATTCCGGTATCCGCTCCCTTGAGGGGTCTCAGTCCGTGACGGCCGGGACTGACGAATGGACGCTTGTGTATCGGGATGTTTCTCTTGAACTTCGCGGAGTGAACACGAATACGGTTGAAGCGGTTAGTGGGCATTACTACCGCGACACCTACGGCAATCCGTTCTATTACACCGATTACAATTATCGGGGCGGTCTGTTTATGCAAAAGACCGGAACGACTTCGGATCTGCATACTTTCCGAGGTTTTATGGAAGTGGACCTTTCAGCGTTGTATGAAGAAGACGTTGATCCGGAGCAAATCGCGCGAGTGGAACTTGTGTTTGACACTGTTTCGGCAAAGTCCGGTTCTTATGCTTTTTCAATTTATGACATGAATGCGAATGAAGACGGACTTTTCCCATCGGGCAGTGCTTCGGCCGGGACGCATTACACCGGAAGTTCCTCTTTGGTTCAAAGCGTCAAGAAGAAAACATTCAAAAAAAACGTCTCTCAGCAGAGCACGGTTGACGTCACAGAATCGGTGCTTCGTGATCTGCGAGCCGGGAAATTGTGGACGGGATTTTTCGCCACGCCTGACTCCACGATGCCGAAGATCCAGCTTTCCAATATCCGGCTCAAGGTCACCTACGGGAAACTGGTACCGCCTGTGACGGGTACAATCGCGATTAATTCAGGCACCACTTATACTTCGTCCCGCACAGTGAAACTGAATCTTTCCGCAACGGATAACGGCAGTGGAATGGGGGTTGGTGGGATGAGTTTTTCGAACGACAACATCCACTGGACCTCAATCACCCCCTATGCGAAATCCAAGTCCTATGAACTGCCGTCCGGGGACGGTGAGAAGACGGTTTATGTCCGTTATTATGATGAAGCCGGCAATGTGAGTGAGACGTATTCCACCTCGATCATTTTAGACACGAGAGGCCCGAAGGGAAAGATGACGGTAAACGGCGGAGAGAAATACATTCATGAGACTACCGTCACACTGAATCTTTCCGCGATGGATGACGGCTCGGGAGTGGGGAAGATGTGTTTTTCCTCGGATGGTACTTTCTGGACGGAGGTGGAAGACTATGCGGAGACGAAGGAGTGGACGTTCCCGTCCGGCGACGGTTACAAGAAGGTGTATGTAAAATTCCAGGACAAATCGGGTCGATGGTCGGTTGTGTCCGGGGTCAAAGTGAAGCTGGACACCCAGATTCCGACGGGCAGTATCAAAATCAATGCAGGCGCGGCGTATACCTCGTTCTCCAAAGTGAAACTGAATTTTACGGGATCGGATAAGGGAAGCGGAATGTCAGGGGTGAGTTTTTCTTTTGACGGAACGAACTGGGAGCCGCTGGTTCGTTTTGTATCGTCCAAGTCTGTGGTCTTGCCTGCCGGGGACGGGGTGAAGACGGTTTATGTAAAGTTTTATGACAAGGCGGGGAATGCAAGCCCTGTTTATTCAGATACGATTATTATGGATACGCTCCCGCCGACCGGGACCGTGGAGGTGAATGGTGGCGCCCGATTTATTAATCAGCCAGATGTTACTTTAAATCTCAACGCGGTGGATGAAGGTTCGGGTCTCAGCAAGATGCGTTTTTCGAGTAATGGAACGACCTGGACGAGCGCGGAGAACTATTCGGAGACGAAGGCGTGGACCTTTCCGTCCGGGGACGGTGCCAAGAAAGTGTACGTAAAATTCCAGGACAATAGAGGCCGGTGGTCGTCGGTTACATCGGTGACAGTGACCCTGGATACGGTTGCTCCGTTGGGCTCGATTGCGATGAACGGCGGTGCGGCGTATACGAACAATCGCGAGGTGATGTTGACCTTGTCGGGGACGGATAACGCGAGCGGTGTCTGTCAAATGAGTTTCTCAACCAACGGTACCACGTGGAGTATGGCAGAGGCCTATCAAACCACGAAATCCTACGTGCTTCCTTCCGGAGACGGGCGGAAGACGGTGTATGTCCGCTATTACGACACGGCTGGAAATGTGAGTATGGTCTATTCCAAATCCATTATTTTGGACGTGACCCCGCCGGCGGTTGTCATTGATGTCGAGACGCCAAGTTTGATCAATGTCAAAACGATGATGATCAATTACACGTCGGATGCCATTGCGAAAACCAAGACATTTGCAGATCTGAAGGAAGGCGAGAATACACTTTCGATCATAGAAAACGACTCTGCCGGAAACCAGGCCATTGCAACCTGGCAAGTGGTGGTTGACACGATGGCTCCCGCGCTTGTGATTGACGCGACCACACCGAGCTTGATCAATGTCAAGACGTTGACGGTAAACTACACTTTGGACGGGGTTTTGAAAACGAAGACGTTTTCCGGGCTTTTGGAAGGTGAAAACACGCTTGTGATTACGGAAACGGATCTCGTGGGTAACTCATCGACCACAATCTGGAAAGTCGAAGTCGATACGATTGCTCCTTCTGGGACGATTGTACTGAACGACGGAGAGTCAGAAACGGGGTCCTGTTCTGTGACCGTTTATGTCAATGTTACGGATAATCGGGTGCTGAAAGATATCCGGTTTTCAACTGACGGTGGCGTGACCTGGTCGGCATGGGAGGCGCATGCTTTTGTGAAGACAGTGACGTTGCCCGAAGGAGAAGGCGAGAAAGAAGTGCTCTGTCAGGTGCGCGATGAAGCGGGGAATGTCGCCCATTTTTCAGATACGATCCAGTATGCAGTGACGCCACAACTGCAATTTCTTTCAGATCCAGTTGTGAACGATCCTCTTTATACGCTCCGCTATATTGTGGATGATAAGGAGCGTGAGGAAACGTGGTTGCTCCAACCCGGAGAAAACCGGCTGATCGTAAAAACAGGAGTAGCTTCTTCCCAGCGTTTTTTTGAATATGCCGTGACGCTTGACCGGATGGAAGACCCGCTTTCCCCCATGCCGGAGGTCCCGGTTTTGTCGAATGACCTGGTTTCCATGACTGCTACAAACGGGCTGATTCTGAAATATTCCCGAGGGGAGCTTGTCGCGATTGAAAAGTCAGGGGCATACACACTCTATCCGACGGAATTCGATTCTCAAAACGAACTTGTCGACGGACTTCTTGTGTTTGCCGATGGCGGTAAACTGCTCTATGAAAACGGTAGGGCTGCTTATCGCTTAAGCGAGGCCGGTGAGCTGACCACGTACAATGCTGACGGGACTGTCGCGTGTGTCGCATTGGCGGATGGCAAAAAGGTTCGCTTCGCGTACCGGTATGGTGATGCGGGGGAAATCCTTTCGATCATAAGTTATGACGAAGATGCTACAGGGTTTTATGGAAGCGATTCGAAACCTTTCTGGATCAAAAAAAATGACGGAACGGTCATGACCTACCATGAAGGTTTCCTGAAATCCTACCAGGATTCTGCGGGAAATGTTTTTCACTACCAAGTGTCCTCCCTTTATGAATCGGAACAGCTGACGGGGTATCGATCCGACCTTGCTTTTGTAAGCGTACCTGATGATGGCGAATTAATTCCGTTAGCGGTAGTGCTTGCCAATCCTAATGATTATGTGTCTGTCCGGGCCACGTTGGAAAACGATTTGTCTCTGACGATGGAGTATGACGTAGCCGGTATGATGAAAAAGGTGGTGTCCGGGTCGGGAGAAGTACTTGAACTTCAAAAAGGTTTACCGGTTTCTTTTACAAACCAAGCGGGGGAGACTTTGACGGTCCGGACGGATCTTTCAGAAAACCAAGAGCTTCTTTCCATTTCTTTAGGGGGGAGCAATATTCAGCAGGAATATGACGGCGATGGAAATCTGACGGGGATTCGTTTAAACGATGGTACGACCTTCAGAATCCGGGAGCTTGGACTTGATCGTATCGTTCTTGAGGACGGGAGTGATTTGAGTGAGCTTGTTTGGAACGGGAGCCGTTTGACGGGTTTTCGGAAGACGGATCCGGACGGAAGGGTTGAGATCTACCAGAACTCCAGGATGACGGAACGCATCGAACCAGACGGCAGTCAGACGTTTTTTGTTGATGACTCCGGCGCCAGGGAGCCTGAAGAAATCCTGACTTCAGATGGTCGAACTTACCAGGTGATCAGGTTTCCGAACGCGGAAGGGTTAACTCAGAGGTTAGCCCAACTTAAGAGCGTCGATCTTCCCGACGGAACCCGGATCGAAATTGAGGATGGGAAACCGGTCCGCTACATTCAGACCCGACAGATCCAGATCGAAGCTTTTGAGGTCCCTGAACTTGTAACAGGGGAATCATTTGTACCGTTGATCGAGCTCCCCGACGCGCAGCTCCGGTCTCTTACCGTGAATTCGGACGGTTTTATTTATAGCGGCGAGATCCTTTTTAATGATGGCACTCAATATTTGATCGAGAACAACAAAATCGCGAGGCAAATAGCCCCCGACGGACAATTTGTGGAATTTTCGAAAGAAATAACATCCGTGCCGCCGCAACCAGGTGTTCCTCCGGAACCGCTGACGGAACCGGAGATGGAATACCGGAATCATTTGATTGAGTCACAGATGGATTATTTCGTGGATGGGGCCGGGATTCAAACTGCTACGGGTTTCCCGGTGGATAACTATCAGGGAGAAAACGATCAGCTGTCCGATTACAGCCAGTCTACTTTGGTTGGATTTTGGGCGGAAATTCTCGCGGCGATTGCCACGGGGGATTATCAAACCTCCAGGATGACTCAGACTCAGGCATTTGAAAGGCTTGATCAGCTCCTTATCAACTACCGGGAAGTTCAGAAACAGGTGGGATGGAACGGGATGGTTGCTTTTTTCAAAATGGTGGAAATCGAGGAGCCTGTGCTTGATTCTCTGGGGGAACCCACGGGTGAAACCCGAAACGTGATCCATTATCAAAACTGCTTCAACCAGTACGGGTTTGGAGATGCGGTCAATCTTTCGGTCAGTCTGGCCAGTGTGATCGGCGCCTTGCGAGGAAAGAATTGGGAACTGGAGAGTGCCGCTACTTGTGCCCGGATCCTCTCCTCGGCGAATGAAATCCTCGAGGCGCAGGAACCCGGATACGCGGCATTTTACGATCCTGTGAAAAAACGATTTCATGGCGCCTATGCCCAGGATCGTTCGACGGGGACATGGTCATTTGTGAAAGATTACTACATTGACCGGGTTTTCAATGAGTTTCGGCCCGGCGTGGCCTGGGTCGCGGCAAAGTATCCGCAATATCAGCAAGCCTTTGAGAATCTTGATGTTACGCTTCGCGATTACCAAGCTGGTGACGGAACCCAGATGGAAATCGCCGCGCCTTTTGACGGGGGAGCGTTCCAGATGTTTTGGCCGCTCATTCATGTGGATGAGACCCGGTATCCGGAGTTTGAGACTGCGCTTCGGAATTTCCTTTATGCCCAGGCAGATTTTACAAGCCAGAACGGGATTCCCGGATTGCTTTCGGCAGGAGACCGTCCGGGCTCGGGCTACGAAGGAAAGATCGGTCTTTCGTCCGCGGCCGAAGCCGATGACCTGAAGTTCGATGACATTGGTTCTCTTTACGGGACGGCGTCCGCTTTCGGGGTGGCACCGCATTACACGCTTCAATTTTTTAAAAATATTGAAACAGCATTCCCCGAGATTCTGACTAGCACAGGTTTTGTGGACGCGATCCGGATGCAAACAGTGACTTCCACGGACCCGGTGACGAAGGAGACGGTTACAAAAGAAGAACCGGTTTTTTCAACGCAATATTTTGGTGTCGATCAGGCGTCTTTTATCCTTTCTCTTCTTAAGACGAGCCAAAAATATTTTGATCAATATTTGAACCAGGAGGGGATAAAGCAGGAATTCGACGGCTTGTACGAGTCGATCCAGCTTAATTTGAAGCCGGCAAATTCCGGAGGCCTTTCCGTTCCGCCGGCATGGGGGGATTCTTTGGCACAGCTTTATGACGGTGACAGTCTTGCCCCGGATGGTCTCTCGGCACCGCTTGTCCGTGAAGCGAGCTTTGTCCCCGTTATCTTTGATCCGGAATTGGGTTCCGGGAGAATATTTAATTATCGTCAGGAGAGCGAAACATTTCATCACAGTGAGATTGAGTTCGGGGAAGAACCTGATGTCAGAAGCCTGGGGGTTCAGGAATATCTGATGCTTCCGGGGCGAGCAGACGTTGGCCGGGCTTTGCTAGGAGGGTATCAGCTGGATCTTTATAACCAGGCTGGCGCTTCAGGTGTTTTCTACGCGCCTGACCAAGGCTATGCGGAAAGCATGCTGATGCGCGACCCGGAGATGGGTGAGGTCCGGCGCGTGATTTTTAATTTCCAGCAACCCGCCCACGCGGTTGGACTCTGGAATAATTACCGGGCGAATCAAATAGATATTGGCCAGTTTGATTTTTTGTCGATCCCGGTGCGCGTGGAAGACGATACTCCCGAGAACCTCCGGTTGAAATTTGAGTTTAAGGGGACCGGAAATATTTTTGTGACGGACACGCTCCGGCACGGCTGGCAATACATCACGATCCCGGTGGCGAAGCCTGTGACTGGAAAGGCTTATGAGATTGCCACGGTGATTCAGTCGGTCGACGGCCAGCCCGTCAAAGGCGGACTTTATCTTGGGCCGCTCTCGGGTTTTAAGGTTCGAACGTCCAATGAGCTGGAGTGGAGTACGATGCTTGGAAAAACGGCGATTGAGATGCAGACCCTTATCCGGAGCAAGATCGCGACCCAGGCCTTGGGAGCCGGCTTGAAAACCGTCGAGGAAGTCCTGGAAGATTTCACTCTGGATTCGAAAGGAAATTTGATCGATGGAACCTTGAGGCGAGCCGACGGAAGTATTCAGTATTTTCGTGACGGACTGATGACGAAATGGATTTTCCGGAACGGCCGGACGGTGCTTTACGAAAAGGGGATCGCGAATTTTATCGTGGATCTTTCTCGCGGCAGGCTTGAAACGGGACGGTTCTATTACGATCAGGATCTTAAAGGGGACATTCATTCCTTTAATATCCAGGATAATGAACGGAAGCGAATCTTCGGAGCGGATGGGACACTCCAGACACTTGTCCAGGACGGACAATTTGTGGATTTTGAAAACGGAGAGATTGCTTCGATCCGGACTCCTCAGGGAACCTTGACTGATCTGGAGTTTGCGGATGATGGAAGCCTTCTTAAGGCCCATGCCGTGATGAATGACGGACGCACTTTTGATATTGATCAAAAGACGGAACAAAGCGTGGATATGGGAAATGGGGTTACATTGTATTACCAGGGACTGGTGATCACGGCGGTTGAAACTTCGCAGAACGGAAGGACCGACCTGGCCTACACTTACGACTCTATGGGGCGAATCACGGGAGTGAACGCGACATTTACGGATCAGGAGCAAACCCGGACACTCTCGTTTTTCGAATATATCCAGCGGCCGGAACGTTTGCTTGAAAAAAGTCATCTCATGGGAAGTGCGTTTGATGTTTTCTCCGTGGCGGGAGTTGGCGGTTTTAGTGTGGGGACCTTGGCCAATGGCGAGATCACCTGGGGACTGGGAGGTGATTATGGGTACGATTCCAAGGCCCGGTACCGGTTTAAATATCTTTCCGAATCCGGTCCGACGCTTGGCATGTGCATGAGCCATACCGACTCTCCGCTCCAGATCTCGGATTACGGATTTCTAAGTTTGACCGTCCGCCAGGATCCCTCGATGAACTGGAACCAGGATTTTGTGCTGAAGCTAAAGTCGCCGTCCTACAAGACCCTTTACACCTTCAGCCTTGATAGCACGGTAAACGGTGATCAGACTTTCTGGTTCTCGCTGGAGGATAAGGCCGGGCTTGAGGGGGAGATCACGCTCGAAGTGATCCGGCAAAAAGAAGGCGTCGGCAAAACCGGAACAATTTATCTCAAAGACCTCTCCTACATGAATATTAAAAATTTAGAGCACCCGATCTGGGAGAATGAACTTGGAATTCTTTCGTCCCAGATCCGGAACTTCAAAATTGAGTCGGATAACCTTACGGATGTGGGAGCAGGGATCGCGACGAAAGAAGCGGTCCGTTATGAGGCCCTCGTGCCATACCTGGATACCCCGACCCGGATTTTTTATACCGATACTCAAGGTTCCGAGAATCAACTTGTTAACTTTACCCGTTTAGACGGAAGTCAGGTTGAGCTTGAGGGCGAACACGTGAGCCGTCTGATTCTTCCTGACGGAACCGTTAACGAATATTCGTCCAACTTTCAAAACTCGACCCAGGGAACGATCGAAGGGCCCGGCGAGGTCCTTGGAGGAACTTTTGACTACAGGTATGGGGCGCTTCGCCGGATAACCCAGGCGGACGGACGGCAATATGATCTTTCCTACGAATTTGACATGGACGGGCAAGAGATCACCGTCTTTAAAGATGTCCTGAGCGGGGAAGAACGAAGATTCAGGGATGGAAAACTCGTGAGCGCACAGGATGAAAGCGGTCTCCGGACGGATTACGAGTATCATGACGGGACATTGATTGGGGCGGAAATGACCTACCGCGACCGGGTCCTGAACAGCACCCAGTATGCTTATCAGAATGAAGGGACCCAGGTTACGGATGAGCGGGGGACGACCTGGTTTTACGATACAAACGGGACATTGATCAAGCATCTGACGAAGGAGGGACTTCTTTATGAATATTCCGAATATGTTCAACCGCTTGAAGCTGGCCAGACCGTTGATTTTCAAGATTACAAAAGCGCGCTTTACGCCGCGAGCGGTTTAAAGGCCGTTAGCCTCAAAGGGTACCAGGCCCCGGACGGCTCATGGATCATTTTTGAGGGGGACCAAGGATCCGAAGTTCATCTAGCCTCGGGCACCGTGGCGGTCAATCTCGTATTTGACGAAGATCAGCGAATCAAAACCGGACAAATCCAGTTTGCGGACGGATTGATCCTTGAAATCGAAGACTACGTTCCGGTCCGGGGACGGCTTGCGGGTGGTTTGTCATTCGACCAGCCGTTGCCTCAAGCGTCGGCGTATGAAATCGTGCAGGATGAGGAGGGCGGGTTCCTCGGGTTTCAATGCAAGGTTGGGGACTACACGATGGCTTATAACGCGGCCGGAGAGCTTGTCCGGGCCGAGACCGGTACGGGTGTTTCTCATCATTTCACCTACACAAAAGACACTCAGGGGCGCTTGACTGCGGCGACAGAGACGGTGCTTACCCAGGTTGCTTTTAACGGTGTTCCGTTTCCCAAAGAGCTTGAACTTCTTGCCGAGCCAGATCAGAAGATTCTCGATTCCGGAAAAGAAATTGCACGCCATGAAGGAAGCGGTTTCCTGGTCGGAGTTTACAAGGAAGCCCTGAATCAATGGGATGTTTATTCAGGGAGTTTTTCGTCCCAAGTAGACCGGACAGGGCTTGAGCATTTTCTATCTGGCATCAAGGCCGGTGAATCGGTGGCCGTGGTAGTTTCCGATTCTTCATTTTCCAAGGCTGGAGACACGATCTTTTCGATTTTCGAAGGGCTTGGGGCAGGACAGGTTCGACAGGCGGTGTCGGCGAACCGGAAATGGACTTTTTTCGGGAATGAGAGATTGAATGCGGGAGAAGGAAGGGAAGCGATGGACCAGGTTTCCTTTTCAACCGTAACGGAAAGCGTAACAACTTACTCGGCCGACCCTGATTCTAATTCGACTTTTCGGGATGCTCCGCTGCTCCTGGGTTTTGAAGTGCAGGTATCCCAGGCCTACGATACATTTCTCAAAGAGTACCAGTCGCTCAAACTGGATCGCGACCTTCAGCGGATGACCGTTTATGACGCGAAAAACGAGATGATTTATACACAGCGGCTTGACGGGCTCAGCTCTTTTTACGAGTTCGGTAAAGTGCGAGAGACTTTCGATGAGAACGGGAATCTTTTGAGCCTCCATGAATATGGTTGTCTGTCTGGGGCCGGAGCAGTACCGCCTTGCCAAAATTCCGAAGACATTGCGCTGTCCAGGATTACGCTTGTCAAGGCACGTCAGGATTTAGAAACCGAGGTGCAGGATGCTTCCGTAAAAATTGCGCAGGCCAAATTCGACGCGCTTTATAAACTGGCCTGGCAGGATGATGTGGCGTGTCTCCAGATCAAGGAAAGTGTGGATGCGGGTGTTGTGGAAATCAATCGTCAAATTTCGAGTCTCGAGTCTCAGCGATATCAGACCGTCAAACAATGCCGCCGGGTTGTCTTCTGGAAGCATTGTGAAGAGCATACCTACGAAGTGCCCGGGGTCCAGAGCGCGATTAACGGGCTTGTGAGCCAGCGGGCTGACTTGATCCGGACCGGGGAAGAACAGCTTGCGGCCATCCCCGGAGCCATGGCTGAAAAACAGCTTGAGATTGAACAGACAACCGCTGAAAAAATGGCGGAGCTTGAGGCACAAAAGCAAAGCGTTATGCTGGATCTTCTCCATCAGGAAATGGAACCGATTCTCACAGATTTTTACAGGCGAATTCTCGGGCGAGACGTTTCTGATGAGGAATTTGACGATTGGGTGGATCGTTTTAAGGTGGCGGAAGAGATCGATACTTTGACTCTTGAGACGGAACTCTCTGAATCACCGGAACGGGGCATGCGCGAAGCGGAGAAGGCCTTGATCCTTCAAGGGGTTCGGGATTTTCTGGGCGACTATCTCGCGTCTTCCGTTGAGGAGAGGGCTTTGATGCTTCAGGAACTTCGCCTGGATACCTCGGAGGTAGTCGATTTTGATTTAACCGATGTGGACGCCATACTTGCCTGGCTTGAAAGCCGGGATCTTCACTTTGGCCAGTCCGCATTTCTCTCCTTAAAGAAGATGCTCGCGGCAAGCGGTGCGGAGGTTTTGATGGCGGTGTTGGGCCGGGAATCAATCCTGATTGATATCTTGACTGGGACAATCCACAAATTTACGGAAGGGGATCTTCTCATTTCCATGTTCGCGCTCGATCGGGCCGCGTTGATTCACGCCCGGGATTTTGCGGTGGTGAGGTATTCCTTTGAGGATTTGAAGCATTTGTATCAATCCGCCTGCGGATCTCAGACGCCGGTCTGCGGTATCCGGGTCATTGCTCATATCGGAGAAGACCATTTTGTGCTCGTCAAGAGTGTGACGGAGACGGAGGTCACTTATGAGGAAACCGGCAAAGGGATGGAGGGTTCGGATGTTACTGTGACCCGGGACCAATTTCTCAGTGTGTGGAACGCGAAAGGCGATTCGGGATACCTGATGGTGGACGAATCTCAAGTGATTTCGGAGAAGCGGCTTTCGGATCGGGAGGCCATGCGGGTCCGCGGGGCATTTTTTATTATATTCTTTTTTGTTGCGTCGATTATTTTAACGGTAGTGAGTGTTGCCGTCTCTTTTTTCAGTCCCACGCTGGGCAAGATTCTCGGCTATGCGGCCCTGGTGGCCGGGATTATCGGGATCGTGGCAAGCCTGGGCCAGCTGGTGATTCAGGGTCTGCAGATGGCCTTTTCGAATGTCGCAGCGCAGGGGTTTTTCTCCACGATGACCCAGGGGATCATAAACCTCGGGAAAGTGATCTGGGAGTCGGTGAAATCGGTGGGGCGGTTTGTTCTGGAAGGGTTCCAGTTTTTGAAGGGTGGTTTTACCGGAGGGTTTGGAAGTTTCGGAGCCGGGATTACGGACATGCGAGGTTTTCTTTTTGACGGGGCTCGTGTGCTTGCGGACGGCACGCGGGAATTTACATTTTCGCAGATCGCGGCACGACAGCTTGTGACGGCAGGGCTTACGTCGGGCGTTTCGGTTGGGCTGGAAGGACTCGGGATTGATTCGCGGATTGCGGGGCTCGTCGGTGTTTTTGCGGGGGGCGGGTTTTTGGGGATCGGTACATCAGTTTCCGGATTTCTGAAAAGCGGTCTTCAACAGCTTGTTTTGCAAGGTGTTTCCGAAATGGCGGTTCACATCGGTCTTCCGCCCCCGGTGTCGGGCGCGCTTTCGCTGATCGCGACCCAAAGCCTCAGCGCATTTTTTGATCCCACGCTTACTCTCAAAGCCGCTCTTATCGATATTGCCCCCACCGCCGCCCAGATGTTGACCCTGGGCGGCCTTGAACTCCTCGGCCGATCCATGGGTCTTGATCCCCAGCTTGCATCTCTCATCGGATTGCCCGTTGCCGCAGCAGTAGGAGGCGTTACAAAAGATCTTTTAAATCCAAACGGTATGACATCCTTGTGGCAATCCATCCAAAATGCCATCCTGAGTTGCGAAGTGGCAGGTGGCATTCTTTCTTTAGGCGCTTCGATCGCAGTTCATGAATTAGGACTGGATCAATCGCTGCTTGGATCTTTATCCAGTCGTCTTGTTGCCGGTGCGTTTAGTGATTTCCTGGCGTCACCGGGTAAATTCAATTTTGTTGATAGTATTATCAAGTCAGTAGATGGATCTTTTTACGAGTTCTTTGACCCGGCATTTCTTCCTATGCTTTTCGAAACAGTCATGGATCATGGTTTGGCGGATGGGATCGAGCAATACGCTATCATGCTTTTCACAAAGGAAACAATCAATGAGATCGCATCTTCAGGTATGAATCTGGGTCAGTGGATCGCAAGAGGATTGCCGGCAGCTGAAGATGTTGTTTATCAAGGGGAACAAGCCAAACGTCTCCGTCTTGTCCAGAACGGAAAATCCATCAATTTTGTTTACCAGCCCAAAGGTGAAAAATTAGAATTGCAGGCAATCTATGAAGAATATTCCAACGGCCGCAAGCCCCGGCTTGTTGAATTCACCACGGATGATGAGGGCAGGATTACGCAAGTCATGATCATCGAGCAAATGGCGGATGGGACCTTTCGGCAGGATGTTCTTACGCCGACGGGGAATATCAAGGAAGTGATTCTCCGGGATTGGAACGATGAGGTGTATGGAAAAGTATCTTACAATGCGGCCGGTGAACTTGAATTCACAAATTATAACCTTGGCATTTCTGATTATCTTACGGCGGATGGGCGTTTCAGGTTTGATTTTACGACGGCTCCGGATTTTCAGGACATGAGTCAGCTTATTTACGATTTTAATACGAATTTGAAACCCGAGGATATCGCTCAGTTAACGGCCTTTTCTTATGGGAATGGTTTCTGGAATGCTCATCAGTCGCCGGATTCTATTTCAACGATTATGAATGCTTTTATCGATGACCGGCTGGTCGATAACGCGAAGACAGGGACGCCTGCGGTCGTGCTCTTTGAAGCTAATGGAGAAATCGCTCGGGACCGGCACGGAAACATCCTCACTACGGTAGCGCTTCCCGTAACACTCTATGAAGAAACCAGTTTAGTGGGAAATATTCTTCGCTGGTCTGCGGGAACGTGGTTTGGGGTTCCTACGATGCGTGACGAAGTCGAAAGAGAATTAATTCGTTATTTGGACCTTATTGAGTTGAACCAGAGAGAATTTAATCTCGATCCCAACATGGATTTTGTCCACTTTGCCCATTCAGGGGATTTCCAGCCCATGATTGAAGCGCTGGAACATATGCCGGATGAGTACCGTTCCCTCATCAAAACGCTTGTGGTTTACGAGGGGCCTTATGTGGGCGACGGAATTATCAATGATCCGTATCTTGAAACGCTTATTCGTGTGCGTGGTGTAAAACCTGGTTTTGAGGTGCCGTTTCTTGAGCATCAAGATTTCCAGATCACCGATCAGAATGGTAATGTCAAAGCTATTCTAAACCAGTACAATATCGAAATTGCTGGAGCGAACCATAACGACTTCAGCTATGATCCGTCATTCACGTACAGTTGCGCTGAAGAGCGAGAGATTGCCAGAAAAACGAGTTTATTTATGAGAGATTTGCAACTCCAAGCCAATAATGTTTCACGGCTAGACTTGTTCCTCAAAACGAATACTGTGGGCGGAGTGACTTATGATAAAAAAACGAAACTTATTTCGGTAAATCCTTTGATGTATAAATCCCCCTTTGGAGACAGACAGTGAAAAACTTTTTTGGGGGAGGTGTGTGTGGGTGTGTTTTCCTAGCTTTTTTTTTCCTTTTTTTCTGTTCATCTCTTGAGGCGAAGTCGCCAATGTCAGATGCCGACTATCAACAGGTTCTGAATGATCAGGCCGACTATCATAGCTTTTTGAGAGAAGCTGACCGATGGGAGTGCCAACGCGATTATGGGCGCGCAGTTTTTTTTCATGAAAAAGCTTTCTTTATGGCGAAGGGAAGTAGCTTGGAGCCGGTTTCGCGTGGTGAGTTGGCAAGGCTGTATGAGTTGGATGGGCAATATGAAAAAGCTTTAGAAGAGATCGACTGGTTCCTGGTTAAGTCAAACAAATCTTCCCCCCTGTGGGATAGATTTGTAGATTCAAGACAACGACTCCTTCAGAAAATCGAAGCGCAGATGCGAGGAGAAAAAATTGAAGAGCCGAATTCTGCAAACGTTGTTTCTCAACAGAAGCAATTAATTCGGAGAATATCGGATTTCCACACAGCGGGTTATGACGATCAAAAGCAATTTCTCGAAAAAGAGCTTCCCGAGGGTACGGATATCCTGCGGCTGTCCAAACGGGCAATGCTGGCTGAGCATGCGGGGAATTTTAAGGACGCTAAAGGGTTTTACGAACAGCTACTGGCTCAAAAAGAGGGTGTTGCGGCCGTGTACGGGGAAGCTGCTTGGGTAATGCTCCATCCTGCTGTTCAGCGCATGTCTGAATTGACCGGAGATGAGACGCGAGAAAAAGAGATGCTCGTTTGGATTCGTGATTATATGTTAGCCCCAGATGGACAACACCATAAGTATCTTAACGGGCTAATGCCGCCTGTTCAGGGCCATCTCAAGGAACGTCTCAAAAAGTTTGGTCTCAATTCTTAGAACTGTACCGGGTACCGCGGGGACAGGTTGAAATGAAATCTTACGGAAGGCAGGGATTGATGAATGGGGCGAAAGCCGAGGCAGTTATCGGAAACAGGGCTCTATCATGTCATTATCCGAGGGAACAAAGAGGTGACAGTCACCGAAAAGGGGACAGTCTCACGGATTAGGATGAAAAG
>CAYULU010000006.1:0-62243 GCA_964445745.1 uncultured bacterium
ATTAAATTGGGTAAAAAGGTAATGTAGCGGAGTGATAGAAGCCGTATTAAAAAGCTGAGCAGCCTTTTGTGGTGAAATCTGCATTTCCAAAAGACGAAGCATCGGGATGATTATTATCGTCACAAGGAAAGGCGTGAGACTTTTCACGCGGTCTTTCACAAAGCGTGAATTATCGATAGGGAAAAGGAAAAATTCGATTACCAAAATGGCGACGGGCAAGGTAAAGGTGGTTTGCTTAGTGAACATGGATGCTATGCAAAAGAGAACTGCGACCCAATAGATTTTTTTGTTGAGCATCAACCTGGCGCAAACATACAAAAAACAGGTTGTCACATAAAATAAAGTAGCGAACGCCGCGTGTCTTTGCACAATATACGTTACAGCTTGGATTTGAATCGGGTGAGATGCAAACAAAAGTCCCGCGAGAAGGGCGACATCCTTTGAGCGTTCCGAAAGAAAATGGTTCTTCAGTCGAGGGGTCTGGAAAAGCGCCAACATGAAGAAATAAACCATAAAGCTTGACGCAATGTGAATAAGGATATTAACAAGGTGGTAACCTAAAACATTCACACCTCCGAAATGATAATTTAACGCAAACGTAAGGTTTGGTAAAAATCGCGGGGGATCCCATAGCCAGATTGCTCGGAGATTGGCAAGATCGCGAAGCGCCAGGTTCTCGCGAATATAATAATTATCATCAAGATGAAAAGAAGCCTGAAGAGTATTGGAATAAATCGCACCGATAAGAACAGAAAACAAGGAAAAAATGAATAAAAGATGGGTGAGATTTGGAAGGACGAAACCATAAGCTCCCTGTTTTGGCACAGAAAGCTTTTGTTTTGCCTTCTGCCGCTCGATCTCCCTTCTGACATATCTCTCTTTAAGACCGAGGATTCGGGCGATTTCCTCCGGCTTCTTTTTCTCGTAATTTTCTCGAATAAATTGTCTTGTTTGGAAATCCATAATAGATGTTCCAGCGTCTTTCCTCTGTAGGCGTGCCATTATATCCAAAAAGAGATAAGACTTCTAAAGCATTTCCTCTACGATTATTTCAAAAAACGAAATAAACCGGTTCACTTCACACGTTCCAGAGAATACCACAAAAACAACAACGCACACACCGAAGTCAAGAACTGGACACTCAAACACCGAACGCCATCCAAAGGGAGAGATTACAAAACGGCGGATTGAGGGGCCTAATGTCTCCTTATAGGCGGCATCCGGTGTTGGGTAGGTTCCGGTGCGCACTCTGAAAACTCAGCGTAACTGCCAGGGTCTGATCTCTCTGACGAAACCTGTCAACCAGCGAGACCCCCACGTCATGATTCGTGAAACGGTCCTCAAAGATTCCCGTACTGACAGAATCCCCCTGTTGAATTATGTTCCGTAGAGGAAAGTACCAACGAACCCGGCAAGTTAAAACGGTCTGCGGGTCTTGGAGGTGCGGGCCTTGCGGCGCCTCTTCTCGGAAGGCTTCTCGTAATGTTTACGCGCCTTAAGAAGCTTCAGGATCCCTTCGCGCTCCATTTTCTTTTTCAAGCGCTTGAGGGCCTTTTCAAGAGGCTCGTGCTCACCGATATCGACTTTTAACACTCAGGATCACCCTTTCTGGTGTGGATTAATTTGAGGCGGTATTATACGGAAAGCCTCTGGGGAATCAAAGAAAATTATAATATTAAAGCACCGCTAAAGAGACTGGCGAATTCGTTGCGCCCGTAAGAGATAACGATTGAGGGCGGCCGGATCGCCGGAACGTAAAATGGTTTTGAAGTGTTTCAGCTCTTTTTCAAACCGAGTCATCGCTAAAAGAAACTGGCGCCTGTTCAATTGAAAAATGGGTTGCCAGATAGAAATATCAGAGGCCGCCACCCGGGTCGTATCCCGAAATCCAGCCGCGGCAAGGGACAAGGATTTCGTAGAAACAGAGCGCACGAGAGAAGCTACAAGTGCGTGCGGGAGATGGCTGATTTCGGCAGTGAATTGATCATGAGCTCGCGGGTCAAGCACCACTGTTTTTTTTGAAAGTCGACTCCAGAAATATTTTGCCTGCTGAAAACTTCGTCGATTCGTTTTTGAGTCCCGGGTAAGGATCACCGTGCCTTCCTTGTAAAGGCCAGGCGATGCAAAGTCAATTCCCCGCTCATGGGAACCCACCATCGGGTGAGCACCCACAAACGATATCCTCTTCCATGTCCGCGCGTTCACGAGATCGTGGATGGCCTTTTTGACGCTCCCGACGTCCGTGACGAGGGCCCGGTCGGCAACCACACAATCAAGCTTCTTAAGTTGAGGAAGATACGAATCTACCGGGGTACAAATCACGACGCAATCGGCACCCTGCGCTCCCCCGAGGACATCCTTTGTCCCCTCATGGATCCATTTTTTTTTGAGCGCCAACGCCAGGGCTTTGGGGTTGCGCGTGACACCGACAATCGGGGTTTTTGGGAACTCCTTCCGGCAGGCCGCGGCCAGCGAACCACCCATGAGCCCCATTCCTACGATGACAATTTTTTTAAACATAGTAGCAGTTTCACTATTCATGGTTACCTGCACCGCGTTCAGAGCACAATGCCACACCCACCCGTTGAGCGTTAATCATTGCGCCACCGTCAGATGTCCCGATCGACCGCCTTCGCAACCGCACGGGCTTTCGTCATCAGTTCATCAAACTGCTTCGGTCGCAACGACTGTTCCCCGTCACTTTTTGCTTCTTCCGGGCACTCATGTACTTCGATCATCAAACCATCACACCCCGCCGCCACCCCGGCCATCGCCATCGGCGCAACATAATCCTTGAAGCCCGTCCCGTGCGAAGGATCCACCAGAACCGGCAGATGGGTTTCTTTTTTGATGACAGGAATGGCATTCAGGTCGAGCGTGTTTCGGGTCGCAGTCTCAAAAGTCCGTATCCCCCGCTCACAAAGCATGACCTTGAAATTGCCCTTGGACAGCAAATATTCGGCGGACATTAAAAGATCTTTCACGGTCGCGCTTAACCCCCGTTTCAAGAGCACCGGTTTTTTGGTAATCCCGCATTCTTTCAGGAGATCAAAATTCTGCATATTCCGTGCACCAATCTGGAGCATATCGGCATACTGACAGACTAATTCGACCTGGCGAGTATCCATTACTTCCGTACAAACCAGCAGACCCGTTTCATCCGCAGCCTGGCGCAGGTATTTAAGCCCCTCTTCACCGAGTCCCTGGAAAGAATAGGGCGATGTCCTTGGTTTAAATGCACCCCCTCGCAAAAAAGAGGCCCCCGATTTTTTGACAGCCTTTGCGACGTTTAAAAGCATGTCATAATTTTCCACCGAGCACGGCCCCGCCATCACCACGATTTTTTTACCGCCCACTTTCACCCCGTGGTTCATTTCAAATTCCGAATTTTCGGTACGGTAGTCCCGGCTCGCAAGTTTGTAGGGTTTCAAAATCGACATCACATGTTCTACCCCCGGGAAAACTTCCAGCGGCTGAACTTGTAATTTTTCTTCATCCCCGATCACACCGATCACGGTTCGCTCAACACCGCGAGACACGTTCGGAGTCAGACCGAGCTCCCGCACTTTAATACAAATGTGATCAATCTCCTGGGGTGTTGCACTTTTCTTAAGAACGATAATCATATTTTTTAACCTCTTTAGGGGTTCGCCGAAGCCCTCTTCAAAATAGCTGAAGTATCTATCGGTCCTTCCCTCGTTGAAAGGATGTCAGTCCGACAAGCTACGAACCCCGGTTATTTGCAAGATTGGCTTTTAGCAACCGGATAAATTGCGCATTTTCACTCCGTCGGCCAATCGTGATCCGAAGCCACGTCGGGAGTTTGTAAGCTCCCATCGCCCGCACGATCATGCCGCTTCGCAAAAGTTCCTGGAAAACCTCGTTTCCGTCTTTTTTTAAATTGAGCAAGATAAAATTCGCCTGGCTTGGCAAATATTCGAGCCCGAGACGTTTGAATTGTCTGTAAAAATATTTTCGCCCCCGGGTCACCATCCATTTGGTCTTCCATAAAAAGAATTTATCATCCAGCGTAGCGACCGCCGCTGCCTGGGCCACCGAGTTTACGTTAAACGGTTGACGGATCTTGTGCAAATAGGCAATCATCTCTTTTGAAGCTACAGCATATCCGATTCGAAGGCCTGCAAGCCCATGGGCCTTCGAAAACGTCCGGAGCAGTACCAGGTTAGGCCGGCCTTCCTTAACGTAATTCAGCATTCTCGGAAAATCCTCCGCATCCACAAAATCAACATAGGCTTCATCCAAACAGACAATCACGTGCGGAGGAACCTTCGCGAGAAATGATTCTATCTCCTGAGTCGTCACGTAAGTCCCGGTCGGATTGTTCGGATTAGCAATAAAAATAACTTTGGTCTTCGGAGTAATTCGGGCCAGAATTCCGGGGAGATCACAGCGATAGTCCCTCGTCACCGGAACGGCCTGAAACCGGCCCCCGCACACCTGTGTTAAAATCGGATAGACCAGAAAAGACATTTCCGATGAAATCACTTCGTCCCCTTCCGAGAGAAATCCTCGTCCCACGAGCTCAATGATTTCATTCGATCCGTTTCCGAAAATAATCTGATCCGTCGGCAGATCAAGTTCCTGGGACAGCCGTTCCGCAATGTAATAACAGCTTCCTTCCGGATAGAGGTGAACTTCGCGTATCGCCTTGCGCATCGCACGCATCGCTTTTGTCGAAGGCCGCCCAAGCGGATTTTCATTTGACGCCAGTTTGGTCACATTGCGAATTCCGTACTCACGTTGAAGCTCCCGGATCGGTTTCCCCGGTTCGTACGGGCGTATATCCTGAATGTATTTTTTAAACGGAATCATAATTGACCCGACCCCCACGCCTCAAACCATGGGCCACGGAATCGTGGCGCATGGGGCGTGCCTAGGGCTCCTTTTCAATTTAATCCTTCGGTCTTCCCATAGCGGGATAAGAACCGAGGACTTTGAGAAACTTGACCTTTTGTTCCATCGCCTCAAGCATTTTTCGGACGCGCGCGTTTTCCACATGGCCTTCGAGATCAATAAAAAAATAATAATCCCATGCCTTCTTTCTCGACGGACGCGATTCAATCTTTGTCATGTTAATCCGGAATTTTTTAATCGGAAGAAGCATTTCATACAACGCACCAACCTTGTCACGGATCGACACCACAATCGACGTCTTGTCGTGCTGGGTCATCGCAGGGATTTGTTTTGAAATGACCAAAAACCGGGTCACATTATTGGCAACATCCTGAATGGCCTCCGCCATCACCGGAAGATTGTGGAGGGTCGCCGCCAACCGGGAGCCAATCGCCGCGGCCCCATCTTCCCGGGCCGCTCTCTCGGCGGCCACTGCGGTACTCGATGTTTCCATCAGTTCCGCATGATGCAAATTGGCCTCAAGCCACAGCCGGCATTGGCCAAAAACTTCCGCCTTGGAATAGACGCGTTTGATCTGCTTCAGAGAAGGCGCATTGGTCATCAGGTTGTGAGAGATCTCAAAAAAGATTTCCGAACAGATCTTGAGTTCTGAGTCAATAAACATGTCAAGGGTGTGGTTTACCGCCCCTTCAATAGAATTTTCGATAGGGACCACTCCGTAATCCGCCCGATCCATTTCCACCTCGCGAAATATTTCCGTGAAGCTGGTGCATGGCTTATACGACACGCTCGTTCCAAACTTGGAGAGGGCCGCAAGATGCGTAAACGTCGCTTCGGGTCCAAGGTATGCGATCGTAAGCGGTTTTTCCATTGCGAGAGCCGCCGACATAATCTCACGATAAATCGCTTTAAGCGCGTCCCCGGACAACCCTTCCTTACCTGCAATTTGCTCAATTTTTCGATAAATCTCGAATTCGCGTTCGGGGGCATAAACCGCTTTCCCCGACTCGATCTTCTTTCGGCCAATCTCACGCGCCAGCCGGGTGCGATCGTTCAGCAAACCGATAATTTTCAAATCAACTTCGTCAATTTTCTTTCGCAGGTGCGTCAGATCCATGTTGCTCCACCTCACTGTTGTTAGATTCGATCCCAGGCTCCTCCTCCGGTGTTCCGGAATCTCCCGACTCAACTTGCGGAGAAACGCTTTCCTCGGGAATGTCAACCATCTTGGTAGTTCCCAGCAACTGCTCCTTTTTGACCGAATTTTCCACGATCTGCTGAATTTCACTCAAACTCGGAAGCTCTTGCAGAGATTTAAGTCCAAAGTGCTCCAGGAACTTATCCGTCGTCCCGTAAAGAAAGGGCCGGCCCGGGACTTCTTTTTTCCCTACAATCTTGATAAAATTTTTCTCCATCAGCGTACTCACCACCCCACTAACATCCACCCCGCGAAGCGACTCAATTTCGGCCCGGGTCAGAGGTTGCCGGTAGGCAAGAATGGCAAGTGTCTCCAACGCGGACTGGGTGGCCTGGCGGGCTTTTCGCTGAAGCTCGATTCTCAAAATCCACGGCGCAAACTCTTTTTTTGTCGAAAGCTCGTAACCTCCGGCTATTTCTATTATTTCAAAAGGTCTTTCCTGCTGTTGATATTCATTTTTCAGCTCCAGAACTATTTTCTCGATTTGGGAGGCCGTCATTACCTTGGTGGCCTTTCGTATTTCCGCGGGCGAAAGAGGTTTCGAGGATGCAAAAATCAGCGCCTCAACGACCTTTTTTGCCACCGCCGGATCTTTCAGCTGTTCTTCGTGTATCGATTCTCCCTGATATCGCTGGACATCCACAAGGGTTTCCAGAACACCGCTTTCTTCAAGCTGATCCTGAATTTCACGATCAAGCTCCTTCCGGAGCGTTTTCATTTTAGCCTGTTTTTCCCGTTCCTTGACTGTCTGACTCATCCCGTCCATTCTCCGCGTTCGACGTTTGACATTGCGCGGTTTTTCCGGCCCGCTTTTGTGTTAAAGGTTATTGATCTCCGTTAAGATCTGACGGTGGGTTCTCTTCCGCCGGAGACACCTCCGTCGCAGGCATCTCTTCGGGTGAATTACTTTTATACTCGGTCTCATCCCTCTTTTCAATGACGATCTCGCCAAAAGTCCGGTCCTGAAACACGCGCGCAAAACGGGTCCTGACGATCTCGAGGATCGCTAGAAAAGTAGCCACAAGCTCGTTCCGGCTCCATGCATCAGGAAAGAGTTCGCTAAATTTCATTTTTTTCCGTTCCATCAGGAAAGATTGGACCTGGAGCATCTTTTCTTCAATGGAAATAACTTCTTCAAAAACTTCGTGCGGATTCTCGCGTTTTTTCTTTGCAAGCACATTCTGAAACGCCATCACCAGATCAAAAAAATTGGCGCTGAACGTGTCAATCCCGGCATCCTCGGGTTTCATGTCTCCCAGGTAATAATCCGAAATCTGACGCGTGAACATTTTCCCGCGCTCGGTCTGGAGAATCCCCAATTCCTTCGCCGCTTCCTTAAAAGCCTGGTATTCGAGCAATTTCCTCACGAGCTCAGCCCGCGGATCTTCCCCCTCGTTCTCTTCCACTTCTTTTTCAGCCGGAAGAATCGTCTTCGACTTGATGTAAATCAGGGTCGCCGCCATCACGATAAATTCACCGGCAACTTCAAGATCCAGCTGTTTCATCTGCTGGATGTAACTCAGGTATTGCTTCGTAATTTCAGCAATCGGGATGTCATAAATATTCATCTCGTTCTTCCTGATCAGATCAAGAAGAAGATCCAGAGGACCGTCGTAAGCCTGCAGTTTTACATGAAGCGGGTCAATGGCGCCCTCGGGAACCGTTCCGGTTTCCGGCGATTGCACCGGAGGAGTCTCGGGAAGGGGATGCCCCTCTTTCCCTTCCCCTAAGGAATCCGCCCCCTTTACGCCAGAAGTCCCATCGCCCTGGAGGCTTCCGTCAGGGTTTGCCGCGCGACTGATCTCGCCTTCGCCGCTCCCTTGTCCAGAATCTCCCGGATTTCTTTCTGTTTGTTCATCCATGTTTCACGTCTTTCCCGTACCGGGTCCATAAATCGGTTCAGTTTTTCGCACATTTCCATCTTACAATCCACACAACCGCGCGAGGCATTTCTGCAGGCATGCGCCACCGCTTCCGTTTTCTCCGGATTAAAAAGCTTGTGATAAAAAAAGACCGGGCACTTTTCGGGATCTCCCTTGTCTTCCTTACGCTTGCGCGCAGGGTCCGTCACCATCCGGGTTTTAACTTTCTTGATGACTTCTTCACGCGTGTCCGACAGATCAATACAATTCCCGTAACTCTTGCTCATCTTGCGGCCGTCAAGCCCGGGCACACGCGGGACCGGAGTCAAAACGGCTTCTGGCTCCGGGAAAACTTCTTTCCCGTAGAGGTGATGAAACCGGCGGACAATCTCACGGGTCAGCTCAAGGTGCGGCAATTGGTCCTCTCCCACCGGAACTTTTTCAGCCTTGTAAATCGCAATATCCGCGGCCTGAAGAACGGGATAACCCAGAAAACCATGAGTGTGAAGATCTTTCCCCTTCAGTTCACGGAGTTGATCCTTGTAAGTCGGATTGCGCTCGAGCCAGCCCAGGGGGGTGATCATGGAAAAAAGAAGGCCCAGCATCGCGTGCTCTCCCACCTCACTTTGGATAAAAATCGTGCATTGATCCGGATCAAGGCCGCTCGCAAGATAGTCCACCACCACTTCCATCGTCTTTTCCGCAATGGTCGTTTTGTGTTCATATTCGGTGGTCAAGGCGTGAAGATCCGCAATCATGAAAAAGGAATCGTGTCCCTGCAATTTCTTGAAATTCTCCAAGGCGCCTACAAGATGACCGAGATGGAGTTTGCCCGTAGGCCGGGTACCGCTTAAGACGCGTGACATAGTTGTGTGGATTCTCCGTAAGTGATGAATGGATCGTATATTAAAGGATGGAGCGAGTGGTGTCAAACAACCTAAGACACGGAAAACACAAACCAGAAAACAGATAACGAAATAACTCGGTACGCTTCCTCCCGTCGGGAGTCTGTCGCCCAAAAACCGTTTCCTGCTGTGGGCCGTCAGCCCAAAAGATATCCCATCCTCTTCACAGCCTTGGCCATGCGAGCCATTGCCTGGGCAATCGTTCGGCCTTCCGTCAGGTTGTGCTCGTAAATCGCAGCGTATCCTCTTCGATTGCGGATTTTAAAAGTCACCACTTTTTTTACGCTAAGTGCCTTCAGATTTTTTTTAGCCATAGGTTCCTCCTGTCGCGCTTAAGTGACGTTGATACCAGATTCACAGTCCTGCCACCACTAACGATTTCCATTAGGAACAGGTATTCATATATCGACGCTTGTCCAAAAGGATAAAGGTCTCACGCAGGACAGGCCAGAAGCCGGAAAAACTGATCGACGAGGGCTCAGTGTCAAACCCTGACAACCTCTTTAACTTCCGGGATATATTCTTTCAGGTAGGCTTCGATGCCATGTTTTAAAGTCATCGTCGCACTGGGACATCCGGCGCAAGCGCCCTTCAGATGGAGTTTGACGATTCCTCCCTCAAACCCACAAAAGACCGCATCTCCCCCGTCGCGGGCAAGAGCCGGACGAATTTGTTCTTCAAGAATCTGAATAATCCGACGCTCCGTCTCATTCCTTGGATTTTCAACATCAGCGCATTGATCGCACTGTTTGGGGTTTTCTTTTCCGCAGGAGAGGTAAGACTTTATCACTTCTGTCACAAGCGGAATGACAACGCCCCACGTTTCGGCTTTCTCATTACGAATCACCGTCACATGGTCCGGTCCGATCATCACTTCCTTAACATACGCAATTTTGAAAAGCTCCGCCGCAAGAGGAGATTTTCGGGATTCCTCAGCAGAAGCAAAGTGAACCGCTCCATGCTTGCACAGCGGCACATTCACATTAAATTTAAGAGAGTTCGGATTCGGCGTAAATTCCGTCTTGATGGAAACATCGGAAGTCATTTTTAGAATCAATCCTCAGGGTTAAGGGAACCGTCAGCTAACTTTCCTTTAAAAAGGAAATTTCCTGGATGGCTCCTCGATTTCTACCTCGAAATTAGTTCCGCGAACTCCCGAAATAGCGCTGGGGGTCCGAACCGAAAAGCTGGAGTTCCCCGTTAACGGTTCGACCTTCGCCAGAAGCTTTCCAACGGCAAGATTCAGCAACGTATTGGTCTCCCCTGTCGCAAAATTGGTTTTTAGATCGAGGACTTTCAGCAAACTGCCATCCTTGATCTCAAGACGCCCCGCCTTCCCCTCATCCAGCAAAATATCCACGGAAACGTCCGGGGCAGTTCGAATCTCGTCTTGTTCCAGAATAACCATCCCGTCTTCTGCCGGGACCCATTCGCCGTTCCTGTGTTTTACAAACACACCCTTGCCCGGCTTGTCGATGGTTACATACTGGATTCCCTTTTGCTTCATGGCTACAGCCTGGGTGATACGCTCCTGCTCTGCCGATGGAATCGACTCAACCTTCACCTGATCTTCTTCCTCGGCCTCAGACAAAAGCCCCTTGGCCGGGAGATAAGATTCAGGTGAGAAAGTTTGAGCCGTCGGAAGTTTGCGAAACTCAACATCAATGCTCTTGTCACGATACGCAATATCAATCAGCTCGACGTTGTAAAACCCTTTCCCCAAAACCTTGGTCGCGTCGGCTGAAAGTTTTTTCACAAGAAAATTAGGCAGCACTACCCCACCGACCTTGACATTATTCAAGGCAAGGTAAGGGGCACCGTAATTCATCTTATCGGTGCCAAGCTGCCAGTGCACAGTAATGGGGACGCCGGTAAATTTTCCGGTCATCATCATTCCGTAGGAATCAACGGAAATAACTCCATCACTGCATCCTAAGCCCCTCATCAAGTTGTTATAATATTTTTGAAGATCCGATTCAGTAAAGACTCGGCGCCGTACCCCCGGGGTCTTTTCCGCAACCGTCTGGTCCACCATCGCCATAAAAGTCGCCATAGCCCTGGGAGCAATTTTCTTCATCGCATTAAACATTTCAAAGGGCCCTTCACGCCGGGAAGTCGCCCGGAGGCTCTGTCCTTCCCGGACAGTTCCCAGGAACTCTTTCTCTCCCTTCGGATCAACCGAGTACACGCTAACAGCGCCCTTATGCACACTAACTAACGTGGCAGGAACAGGAGACGAATCGTAGTTTAAAAACCAAAAAACACATCCCAGGACGGTCAAAACTAACAAGACAAAAATGATCTTTTTCATTTCGTTCTCCCTTTTGTCAATTTATTTTACTATCTGTTCCTTCCGCTCAAAGTATAGCCTATCCCCTCCCTAAGAGGAAGGTGAAATTTTTTTCACAAAGCATAGTTTTTAATATTGTTTAGAAAGCTTCCCCTATTCGCGTTTTCCGTAATACCAGCATGAGAAACTCACCGGATTTTCAACAAAGATTCTTCAACCGTTCCCCCGACACTTACAAACCCATGCCCTTTCAAAATAACCAAATCATGATTTTTTAAGATACCAACAGCAGAACGAGCAAACTCTAGGGTCCCATAAGGGTGAGCTTCTGTTGTGATAACCGCGTTCTTTAGATCAAGAGCATGGGCATGGAGAATGACAGCTATCTCCGGCCGGGCACCGTAAATAAGAAAATGCATTATCGCCTCCGAACTTGGATTTGATGCACCCACTGCAAAAACTTTTTTTTGCCCGACATGAACCTCTTTTACCAAAACAAAGTCATGAGGCTCCAACTTCCCAAGTTCAGATCCTGCCCGTGTGATCACAAATCCGTCTGGCCTCCGGAAGCTCATATTGCCGCTATTGGCCGGACAAAATCCTTTCGCCGACAAGGTCTTACCTGCAAGAATAAGCTCATCCACCCTAGAATCTGCAATCCTCTCATCCGGCACGTGTACCACCTCAAATTTGACCCCCTGATAAATTTCCGTCATGGCCAGCTCACCTCACAAAAAAGACCTTTGAGATACTCTCCTTCGGGATGATAAATATTGACGGGATGGTCGAAAGGTTGTCCGGTCTTTTGAAGAATCCGGACGTTCCGTCCTGCGTCCACCGCGGCACCAAAAACCACTTTCTGAAAAAGATCAGCAGAGATATGTCCCGAGCAGGAAAAAGTAAAAAGCAACCCTCCTCGTGAAAGTTTTTTCATCGCGAGCATATTGATGTCCTTGTAACCACGCGCCGCCTGTAAAATCTGGGATCTCGATTTGCAAAATGCGGGGGGATCAAGGATAATCAGGTCGTAATTTTGATGATCCTCCCTCAAAAAATCAAAAACATCCTCCTGAACCCATCGGCATCGATCCGTCGCACAACCATTTTGCCGAAGATTTTCTGCTCCCGCGCTACACGCTGCCGCTGAAGATTCAACCGATACCACTTCTGCGGCCGCGCCGTGGAATGCGTAAACGGAAAAACCTCCCGTGTACGCAAAACAGTTCAGGATCCTCTTCCCCTTAGAAAACCCTTGGACCAGTTTCCGGTTATCCCGCTGATCAAGAAAAAAACCCGTTTTTTGTCCACCCCGAATATTGACATTAAACAAAAATCCGTTTTCACGGATTTCCACAACCTCAGGCGGCTCTGACCCGGCGAGCACCCCTACTTGTTTGGGAAGTCCTTCGTGCCGTCTCGATTCCACATCACTTTTTTCATAAATAGACATCCCCGGAAAATTCTCCAGAAGAATTTTGACAATGATTTCCTTCCACCGCTCCATGCCTGCCGTTGAAATCTGAACCACAAGATAGTTCGCATAAAGATCCACAATAAGACCTGGAAGAAAATCTCCTTCCGAGTGGATCAGCCGGTATGCATCGGTACCCGCGGGCATTAACCGAGTTCGTAAGGAAATCGCTTCGGAAATCCGCCTTCTAAAAAATGAGTCGTCTACCTCCACTTTTTCAAAGGCCAGCATCCGCACCACAATCTGGGATTCGGGGTTAAAATAGCCAATACCGAGAAATGAGCCATCCGAGGCGCAAATTTCCGCCAAGTCTCCTTTGGCAAGACCGGAATCCACCTCATCAACGGCGCCTGAAAAAACCCAAGGATGGCGATTCCGAACCGCTTTATCTTTGCCTTTACGGAGGACAATCTTCAAAAGGTTCATGGGGAGTTACCGCGACATTAAAAAATAGAAAAAGAGAATTCCACTAAGCACAATACAGTAATAGCCAAAAATAAAAAAACGGGCTTTTTTGATGATCGCCATCAGCCAGTGAATAACAAAATAGCCGGAAACAGCCGCCGAAAGAAAACCTATCAGCGTTTCCCAACCGCAGTATTGGAAGTAAGTTAAACTGTCCTTTAGATCCAGCACAATGGCACCTACGATCGCGGGGATATAAATCAAAAAAGAAAATTTTGCCGCCTCATCGTTTTTGAGTCCCATTGCCATTCCCGCCAGAATAGTACTTCCCGACCTTGAAATGCCGGGAAATAATGCCAGGGCCTGCGCGGCACCGATCCCCAGGGCCCTTCGCCATCCCATCTCGGACATCAACCGAGTTCCCCTCCTGAATTTGCTACTCACGACGAGCACACATCCCATCAACAACCAAAAAAACGCCACGATCCGAAGATCGGCAAAAGCTGACTCGATCCCCTTCCTGAACCCAACCGCCATCAGTCCGGTGGGAACCAGCGTGATTAAAATATAGATCCAAAGTAGCGGAGATACAGGAGACTCACGGATATTGGGATTTTTCTCACCGAAACCCATTTTCTTTTTACCTTGAAGGAAGCCATAAAATCCCGTCAAGGTTTCCATGATCTCGCCCCAGAAATAAACCATGACCGCAATTAACGTTCCCGCGTGAAGTGCGATGTCAAAGGAAATCATGGGATCTTTCATCCCAAATATATTTTGAAATAATACGAGGTGACCGCTACTCGAGACAGGCAGGAATTCTGTCAACCCCTGGATCACACCAAGGAGGACGGCCTTCCATAGGGTAAGATCAGAAACGGGAGCCACAGTGTTTTTCTCCAGGTTGCATAAAACTAAACCTTCCCACCCGCGCTAAAACAAAAGTTCCCCGAAACCGTCAAAGGAACTGCCCCATCCCGGCAATTTCAAGTGCCGAAACAATTTTTCGAATCTCTTCGGTTTTTTTCATCGGGCAAACCAGGATAGAGTCGGGCGTTTCAATAATGACATGATCTTTCAGTCCGACCGTTGCAATCAATTTAGTTTGAGATCTCACAAAGTTTCCGGAGGATTCCACGAGAAGTGTCTTCCCCTGAGTGACATTGTCGTCCGATCTTCTTGCGAGAAGTTTTTTGAGTGAAGCCCAGCCCCCCACATCATTCCACCCCATCGAAACCGGCACGGTTAGTATTTGCCCCGTCATTTTCTCCATAAGACCGTAATCAATCGATATGGCGGGACACCTTGAAAAAAGTCTTTTAACAGAGGTTCGGGAACAGCCCCCTCCGGCAATTGTAGTCGCGATCTTGAAAGCCGCTGGCAAATACTGACGGCCGGTTTCAAGCAAGCAGTCCGCACGCCAGATAAAAATTCCGGCATTCCAGAGGAAACGTTTCGATCTTAGATATTTTTTTGCGGAGGGGAGATCCGGTTTCTCCCTGAATTGCTTAAGATAAAAAACTCCGGGAGCCAGTCGCCGGCCCATTTCGAGATACCCGTAACCCGTGTGAGGGAAACCCGGACAAATGCCAAGCGTCACCGGCATCCCTTTCTTACCGGCAATCCCGTAAGACAGGCGAATTGCTTTCGTAAACGCTTTTTCGTCCCGGATATAATGATCAGCAGGGAAAATCCCCAAAACAGCCGATGGATCTTTTCGCATGACATAAGAAGCGGCCCAGAGGGCACAGGGAGCCGTATTCCGTCCCATCGGTTCTCCGATAACCTGCCCGGCCGGGATTTTGAGGAGTTGCCGCGCCAGAGCAACTTTACTTTCAGACACGAAGACCAGGATGCGATCGCGGGGAACAAATTTTTGAAGGCGATGGAATGTCTGCTCGAGGAGCGTCTGCCTTCCAAATAACGAGAGAAACTGTTTGGGACAACTCTTGCGACTTTCGGGCCAAAAGCGGGTGCCACTCCCCCCCGCCATGATAATCGCCCAATTCATCCGTTCATCTCTTGATAAATCTTTTTTACTTCATCCTCAATCAGCGAGCGAATTTCCTGGAGCCGTTTTTCCGTCTGGGCTTCAAATCGCATCACCAGCACAGGCTGAGTGTTGGAAGCCCGGACAAGCCCCCAACCGTCCGTGAATTCAACACGAGCACCGTCGATATCCACCACTTTGTACTGCCGCTTGAAATTTTCAATCGCTTTTTCAACCACCTTGAATTTAATCGACTCAGGGCAATCAAAGCGGATTTCAGGGGTCGATGGAAGGTTCGGCACATCCGAAAGGAGGGACGAAAAAGGAGCATTGGCCTGATCCAGGATTTCAAGAACCCGGCACGCCGCGTAAACCGCATCGTCAAATCCAAGCCAGCGATCCTTGAAAAACATATGTCCGCTCATCTCTCCCGCCATGGCGGCACCCGTCTCTTTCATTTTCGCCTTGATCAGAGAATGGCCCGTCTTCCACATCATCGGTTTGCCACCAGCTTTTGCGATACCGTCGTATACCTGCTTAGAGCTCTTAACATCCCCGATAATGATCGCGCCGGGTTTTCGAGTCAAAAGTTCGCGGGCATAGATCAAAAGGAGTTTATCACCATAGATGATCTCCCCTTTCTCATTGACGACACCAATCCGGTCGGCATCTCCGTCAAACGCGATTCCAAGATCTGCCTTGAGCTCAAGCACCTTCGTTTGAAGATCCTTCATGTTCGCTGGCACCGAAGGATCCGCCTGGTGATCCGGCATTTTAGAATCCAAATTCCCGTAAAGAACTGTCAGGTCATGCCCGAACCGCTTCACCAGATCCAACGCGGTGACAGCCCCCATTCCGTGTCCCGCATCAATCACCACTTTTAACCGCTTCGTAAACTTGAAAGTGTTGGCAATATAATCTTCGTAATCCTTGAGTAGCGACTGATGATCAGGCGTTTCGACTTTCCCGCTTCCCGTAACAAAATCGTTCTGTTCAATTAACTTACGAAGATTTTGGATGTCTGCACCATAAAAAGATCGAGTCGCATGCTGAAATTTAAAACCGTTTTCATCCGGCGGGTTGTGAGATCCCGTGAGGGAAATACCAGCGCCCATATTTTGGGTCGCGACATAAAAATAAACAACCGGAGTCGGGACAAGCCCTATCTGGATCACCGTAAGCCCGGTACTCCGAAGCCCCTCGGTAAGCCCCCGATAAAGAAATTCCGCACTCCAGCGGTGATCGTGCCCAACCGCGACTTTTTTTTGTCCTTCCCGAACCAGCACAGTCCCAAAGGCTTTGCCGATTGCCAGAGCGACCTCTTCGGTTAACTCCGCACCTGCCTTGCCCCGAATATCATATTCACGAAAAATGTGGGATGGTATCATATTTCTCCTGCTAGGAAGCCAGAGCGTTCGAACCAAGCCTTGAACCTCTGACACATGGGTTGTTATAAATGGTGCGCGGGACAGGACTTGAACCTGCACTCCTTGCGGAACCAGCCCCTCAAGCTGGCGTGTCTGCCAATTTCACCACCCGCGCTTAAATTCAGCCTAAAATCGATAACCGTACGAACGGTCCTAAGTACTGCTTTTAGTCTTCCCTTTGCTACTTTTGGTTTTCGAGGACTTGAGTTTGCTTCGTTCCTTTTCCAGAACGATTTCAACATCTTCATGTTGCTGTTCTAGCTTTTTAATCTCATTGATCACCGACTTAACCTCTGCATTCTCAAGATTAATCGTTTCCCCCTTACGCACGGTTTGATCGTAAACCTTGCTTCCAAGCTTGGAACAAGCTTTGGCAATTTGATGCTCCAGGGTTGCCTTCTGGATCAGAAGCCTAGTGACGCTGGCTGCCTCGCCCGTTTTTTCAGCCATGATTTTTGCGTACTTTTTCACCACCTCAAAAGTTTCATTAATAATCTTTTCAGACTTCGCGTAGAACTCCTTCTTGTCCATAGAAACTCTCGCTTTTCTTTTAGGTTTGGAAGAAATACCTCAGCACCAAAAAAAGCCCCGAAAGGCAGTATGTTTTATCATATTTAAAAAAGATATCAACATGGAATTGACCGGACCTTAAATTTTCATCTCCCGATCTCTACAGCATCCCAAGCTGAAGTTTAGCCGCTTCAGACATCCGGGATGCGTCCCAGGGCGGATCCCACACAATCTGGAGGGTGACTTTTTTAATACCCTCGACCGATCCGACGCGTCTTTCAACATCTTTCTTGATGATGTCGGCCATCGGGCACATCACGCTCGTGAAAGTCATCTCGATCACTGTTTCCTTGCCGCCCCCGACAAGGTCGTTCAATCTTACGGAATAAATAAGGCCGAGATCGGCAATGTTAACGGGAATTTCATAGTCAAAACAAAGCCGGAGTTCATCCCAAATTTTTTCTTCCAGTGTCTTTTCAGCCATGTTATGTCACAAAGCCACAGGCCACAAAGCTACACGAAAAAACTTCGTGTGGCTTGTGCCATTGTGTCCTTTTATTCGGTCGTCACCTGTTTCCCTGTCGGCTCAAGCGCTTCCATCATGGCATGCCAGGGAAGCGACGCACATTTAATGCGGGCAGGAAATTCACAAATCCCCGCAAAAACCTCCAGTTTCCCCAGATGTTTTTTTTCAAACGGCTGATGAACATCGCGAGAAAGCATGGCGCGAACTTCTTCAAAAATGGCCTTGGCCTCCTCACGGGTTTTCCCCTTCAATGCATCTGTCATCATGGAACCTGCCGCCTTCGAAATCGCGCAACCTGAACCTTCAAAGCTAATGTCCTCAATCCGGTTGCCGTCCATTTTAATGTAAACATGAAGATGATCACCACAAAGAGGATTAAACCCTTCCGCCTGAGCGGTCGCACCCGAGAGTTTCCGGAAATTCCTCGGCTGTTTATTATGATCCATGATCATCTGCTGGTAAAGCTCTCGAATCTCTCCATTCATTTAAACACCTCGGTGACTTCTCTCAGGGCATTTGCCAAACGGTCGATTTCTTCCTTAGTGTTATAAAAAGCAAGCGAGGCACGGGTCGTCGCCGGAACGCCAAACCTCTGCATAAGCGGCATGGCACAATGATGCCCGGCTCGAATCGCAATACCAGCGCGATCCAGAATCGTCCCGATATCGTGAGCGTGAGCTTCGCCCAAAACAAATGAAAGGATCGCTGACTTATTCCGGGCCGTTCCAATCAGCCTAAGACCCGGAATTTCCAAAAGTCTCCGGGTTCCATACTCCAGCAATTCGTGTTCATACACCTCGATCTTGTCGAGCCCAATCTCCCGAAGATAGTCAATCGCAGCGCCGAGGCCAATCACACCCGCAATGTGCGGTGTCCCCGCCTCAAATTTGTAAGGAATCCGGTTGTAAGTGGTTTCTTCAAAAGTCACGGACCGGATCATATCCCCTCCGCCCTGATAAGGCGGCATGGATTCAAGCAACTCCGCTTTTCCGTAAAGCACACCGATACCCGTTGGCGCAAAAAGCTTGTGGCCGGAAAGTACATAAAAATCAGTATCAAGGTCCCGGACATTCACCGCCTGGTGCGCCACCGCCTGGGCCCCATCGACCAAAACTTTGGCGCCTTTTTCATGTGCCAGCCGAATAATTTCTTTGACCGGGTTCATTGTCCCAAGCGCGTTTGACACATGAACGACGGACACAAATTTAACCTGATTCGTTAAAAGATTTCTAAATTCCTCCATGATGAGCTCGCCCGAATCATTCACCGGAGCCACCTTGATCTTCACTCCGATCGTATCCCGGAGCATTTGCCACGGGACAATGTTGGAGTGATGTTCCATATGCGTGATCAGAATTTCATCGCCCGCCTTCAAAAAGGCACGCCCGTAGGTTTGAGCAACCAGATTGATCGCCTCCGTCGCTCCGCGCACAAATACAATTTCTTTTTCGGAATCGGCCCCCAGAAATTCCCTGACCTTATGGCGTGCGCTTTCATAGCGACGGGTCGCCTGTTCGCTTAAGCAGAAGATACCGCGATGAATATTAGCGTTTTCCTTCGTATAAAACCGCTCCACGGTATCGATCACAACCCTGGGCTTTTGTGTCGTCGCCGCGTTATCAAGATAAGTCAGAGGGTTATCATAGGCCTTCTCATGTAACACTGGAAAGTCGTCGCGTATTTTCTGTAGGTCGAGCGAGCTCATGCGGTTGCCTCCAGATCCGAAAATCTCTTTTGGGTCACGTCACTGATAAAAACTCTAAATTTTTCATGACGGATCGAATCAATAATTTCTTGCGCAAACCCCGAAGCGAGAATTCTTCGTGCAATTTTCTGGCCTATGCCACGAGAGCGAAGATAAAAAATAGAATCCCCGTCAAGCTGGCCGACGGTAGCGCCATGGGTACATTTAACATCATCCGCCAAAATTTCAAGTTGAGGGCGAGAATCGGCCCGAGCCGTTTCAGAAAGAAGCAGATTTCTGTTCGTCTGGCGTGCGTCCGTTTTCTGGGCATCCCGCTGCACAAGCACCCGGCCGGTAAAAACACCGCGTGAATGGCCGCCCAAAATTTCCTTGAATCTCTGATCGCTTTTACAATCGGGAACCGCATGGACCACTTTCGTTACATGATCCAGCGTTTGATGATCCGCTCCCAAAACCAGTCCGGACAGGTTGCACTCTGATCGCTGTCCGTTCAGGGCGATCATCGCTGTATGTCTCGCAAGTTTGGCCCCCAACGCAAGGGAAACGGAATTCAAAACACTTTTTTCTTTTTGGATTACCTTGAAAGTTGCGATATGAAAAGAAACCCGGTTTTCATGCTGTAATTTATCATGTTCCAATAATGCGCCCTCCCCGAGAACCACTCCGGTGAACGAGTTCGTAAAACACATTTTTCCGTCCGCGCACCGGAAATCCTCGATTAAAACAGCTTGGGCACTTTTCCCCAATTTTACTATCGTCTTCGGCTGACAAAGGGCTCCATGAGAATCCGACCAGTGGACAATATAAATCGGCTTTTCCAGACAAACTCCTGGCGGGACATCAATAAAAATCCCGTCCATCCCCAATGCAAAATTCAGATTTTCAAGGGGATCTTTCGTGAAAGCGTTTAACTCTTCCAGGGTCGCCCGAAATCGATCCTCGGATTGAACCTCTGGAAGCATCATGATCCGGATCCTCTCCGGAAGATTGGAAAACCCCGCACGAAAGCAGCCGTTGACGAAAAATATAAAATAGGCATCTACCGCGATCCTCAAAGCCTCTGTCCCTTCAAACAGCACTTTGGAGGTTGCCGGTTCCGTGATAAACCTTGCACCGGCAATTGCGCTTAAATCCGTGTACTTCCAGGATTCATCCCGGGTCGTGGGAAACCCTTTTTCCAGAAATGACCGCATGGCATCGTCTCGCATCACCCGGTACCATTCCACCTCAGCCTGCCGCTGATGCCCTAATCTCTGGTAGGCTTCTTCATACAGTTGTAATTCCATCATGTTAGACATAAAAATCCTTTACTCGATTAAAAACCGGTCTTGTATTTTTTAAACAAGACTACCTTCGGAACAAAACGTCATCATTCTCTGACATTTTATTTTCTTCTGAAAAATTCTTGAGCCGCCCTAAAAGCAATTGAATCAATGATCATAA
Source organism: uncultured bacterium (assembly GCA_964445745.1). Classification (GTDB taxonomy): domain Bacteria; phylum Omnitrophota; class Omnitrophia; order Omnitrophales; family Aquincolibacteriaceae; genus UBA1443. The sequence goes on from CAYULU010000006.1 coordinate 20,608, forward strand.
CGTATCAGACGGATCTCGAACGGGCGTAACCCATTCGTACCCTTTTTCTTCAAGATGCAACGCCAGATCTTTTTCACCTGAAAGAACAATCTTGCCTCCCATCAGGACATGCACCTTGTCGGGTTCAATGTAGTTCAAAAGACGCTGATAATGTGTGACAAGAAGAATCGCCCGGTTCCGGTTTCGCATTTTATTGACGCCTCCAGCGATAATCCGTAGCGCATCAATATCCAGTCCGGAGTCCGTTTCATCCAGAACCGCAAGATTGGGTTCAAGGACCGCCATTTGCAGTATTTCGTTCCGTTTTTTTTCTCCGCCCGAGAAACCCTCGTTCACAGGACGAGAAATGAATTTTTCATCCATTTCAACGATCTTCATTTTTTCCTTCAGCACGGCAAGAAAATCCATAGCATCCAGTTCTTCCAGCCCTCGGGACTTCCGAATCTCGTTAAGGGCAGACCGCAGAAAATAGGCATTGTTCACTCCGGGAATATCGATGGGATACTGAAAGGCCAAAAAAACACCGGCACGGGCACGATCCTCCACGGACATCTGAAGAAGATCTTTTCCCTCATACGTCACCGTCCCCTCCATAATCTGATAAGACGGATGCCCGGCCAGTACCCGGGTCAACGTACTCTTTCCGGAGCCGTTGGGGCCCATAATCGCGTGCACTTCCCCCGCTTTCACGGAAAGATCGATTCCCTTAAGGATTTCTTTACCTTCGATACTGACGTGTAAGTTTTTGATTTGTAGCATGATGGCTCCTTTAATTAATTTTCCACGCCTTGCTGTTTCTTTATTGAACTCTGATCAAGAAACAAACTGCGGGGGGGGCATTTTCAAAAACCTGAAAATTAACCCACACTTCCCTCAAGGGTAACTCCAAGCAACCGTGATGCCTCCACAGCAAATTCCATGGGAAGGTTTTTGAACACTTCCTTACAGAAACCGTTCACGATCATGGAAACAGCATTGTCGGGTGACATCCCGCGCTGACGACAATAAAAAAGCTGGTCTTCATCGATCTTGGAAGTTGTGGCCTCGTGTTCCGCCCTCGATAAATGGTTTTCAATTTCAATGTACGGGAATGTATTCGCACCGCATTGATGACCGATTAAAAGAGAATCGCATTGCGTGAAGTTCCTGGCCTGGACCGCTTTGGGCAAAATTTTTACAAGCCCACGGTAAGTCGCGTTAGCATATCGCGCTGAAATCCCCTTGGAAATAATCGTGCTCTTCGTTCTTTTTCCGATGTGTATCATCTTGGTACCGGTATCTGCCTGTTGATGATTGTTGACAATCGCAACGGAATAAAACTCCCCAACCGAATCGTCCCCCATCAAAACGCAACTTGGATATTTCCAGGTAATCGAAGAACCGCTCTCAACCTGCGTCCATGAAATTTTGGACCGTACACCCTTGCAAAGACCGCGTTTCGTTACAAAATTATAAATACCGCCTCTCCCTTCCCGATCCCCCGCGTACCAATTCTGGACCGTCGAGTACTTAATTGAAGCCCGGTCGTGGGCCACCAATTCCACGACAGCCGCGTGAAGCTGATTTTTGTCACGAATGGGAGCCGTACAGCCTTCGAGATAACTGACATAAGAGTCATCCTCCGCCACAATCAGCGTTCGCTCAAATTGCCCCGTTTCGGCCGTGTTAATCCTGAAATAGGTTGAAAGCTCCATCGGGCAACGGACCCCCTTGGGGATGTAACAAAAGGACCCGTCCGAAAAAACCGCGGAATTCAGTGCCGAAAAAAAATTGTCTTGAACCGGAACCACGCTCCCGAGATACTTTTCGATCAGCTCGGGATGCTCCCGAACCGCCTCGGAAAACGGACAAAAAATCACTCCGGACTCCCTGAGTTTTTCCTTAAAAGTCGTCGCTACGGACACACTATCAAAGACTGCGTCCACCGCAACCCCCGCAAGGCGTTTTTGCTCCTCAAGCGGGATTCCGAGTTTTTCATAAGTCTTCAAAATTTCTTGATCGACCTCCTCCAAACTTTTAGGTCCTTCCATTCCGGATTTCGGCGCAGAATAATAAATAATATTCTGATAATCGATCGGAGGATAACGAAGGCTGGCCCAGGACGGCTCTTTCATTTTTTTCCATTCCCGAAACGCCTTAAGCCGCCACCGCAGCATAAATTCCGGCTCATTTTTTTTCTTGGAAATGAACCGGATAATATCCTCGTTCAGACCGCGCGGGGCAGTCTCCGATTCGATCGGCGTGACAAATCCGTACGGATACTCCTTATCAAGAAAAGTCCCTCCGTCTGTCATGACCGTACTTTCTTTTTTCCCTTGAGAAACCCGGGGGACTTAACCCCCATCATGTCCCTGGCAATTTGATCCAGGGTGATCTTCTTGTAGAGATTATCCAGGGTGTCTTTAGTCTTGTACCAAATGGGTTTCAGTTTACAAACAGAAAAATGCTTACACACAATACTTCCGCGCCGTTTCGGATCACAAAAAGCTTCAAACGTGCTTCCCTCGAGAGCCTCTACAATCTCTTTCAAACTGATCGCTCTCGGGGCCCGCGCAAGAGTCCATCCCCCACGATGTCCCTGTTGTGATGAAACAATCCCCGTTTTACGAAGTCCTTGAAGAATTTTTTCGGTAAAGGGCACCGAAAATCCTCCGTGCTCCGCTATCTCCTTCGCGGTACTGCCCACAGCCCGCCCCGACATCGCCATGTAGGCGAGACAAATGACTCCGTATTCAGTTTTGGTGGTATATCGCATGGGTGATCCTTTTCGTAGTGGGGTCATTCTATCAAACCAGACTGATTTAATCCAGTTTCAAAATAAAAAAATTATTTATTCCATAAAGATTGCCAAAAGCCCCGGAAACCGCCGACTTGCGGGGAATCTTTGGGAGCCTCGTCCTGGATCACCTTGAGGGTAAGGAGAGTGCCACAACCCCAAGGCCATAAAAAGGCATATTCGAGACTGTGTTCAAGCTTTCGGAGGTACATGGTCTGTTCATGCCGAACTCCTCCGTAGGGTTTTGAATACCGCTTGGCCTCTCCTTCCGCAAAAACACCGGCGGGTTTCAGAGGTCTTCCAAAATGCTCCTGGAGGATCGTTTCAAGAGAGCCTAAATCCTGTTTGGGAATGACGGCTTCAAAATACGTTTCTGTACGGGTGCGAATTTCTCTGAACTTTATCTTTTGGACTTCTCCAACCAGTTCTTGAAAGTTCATGACACAACCTCTAGCTTTCCACTGGGGGCCGTCACAGCCTTTTGTGAATCTAAAAAGTGAATCGTTCGCACCGATTCAAGAAATCCGGAATAATCCAGGCTAAACGAAGATTCCAGCCCTTTAAACGTAATGGAATAGAGCCTGTTTTTATGAATGACAATGTAATTCATGTATTTAAAATCATGCTTCCCTTCCATTTGTTGTTTGAACGAACCCGGCCTGATTTTATAGATGCAATACCTAGCCTTCTCTCCGCCAACCATCGTCTCCGATTCCTGGCGAATGAGAATTTCATCAAATTTCGGGTCAAAAAGATCTTTCCACTCAAGATCGGCTACGGTTTTTACCTCATCCAGTTCACGCTCGGTCACATGAAAAGTCGCCAAACTTCCTTCTTTCCAGAAAGTCACAACCACTCCCTCATAGACCGCGGGCTGTACCTGCCATCCTTCCGGCGTTTCAATAGTAAAACCATGTTCGATGGATTCAAATTTTTCAGCCCATGTATCTGTCGGGAATCCCGAAACACAAAAGATCACGAGCCACAGGTACAACATCCCGCGCACCCAGTTTTGGAGAAAAGCTTTATTCGATCTCATTGATGGAGACAATCCTGTCGAACAGTGACCCAATGTAGGAATCTCCGTTCAAATTAAGGTCAGAGACGACCACTTGATTAATCCGGTTTTTTTCATCTTTCCCGGGATCCTGTCCCGTACGTTCGGCCCATGTGGAATGAATCACATAGTGCTGTTTTCCGATTCGCCCCAGATAGATCATTTGATGCTTCGGCATTTTTAGAAGAGCCAATCCCGGCCGTGAGGAATCAAGAGCCTTTTCCTTTTGGGTATCATCTTCAAAGGGCTCGAAAAATCCGAGTTGAATTCCGACGAGGGACTGCTGTTTGGAGTCTCGCGGGAAAGCAATTCCGAAGCTCAAAAAAACATCATGCACAAACCCTGAACAGTCACGCCCGTTATACTGACCGCCCCATCCGTACCGAAATCCAAGCAACTTGAACGCCTGGCGAAGGATATTGGCCTGGGAATACACGGGATAATTTCTCTGAACATCGCTTTTCCTGCTGATGTAAGCCTTCGCAACTCCCGCACTTCCGTCACTTTTACGGTAAGGCATCCACACCGTATAAGGTTCATTGGACCCAGCCGCCAGTTGGGACGACGGGATGGGCGCTCTGGGAATCACTGTCCCCATGGATGCCCGCTGAAGCAACGTGGTTTTGGCAGGATCTTTAAAAACACTGGCACTTTCGCCGGTGACCACAAAAAATTTGTCGGAAGCCGCGTATTTTTTAAGGTCATCGCGGGACGGAAAAACAGCGATATCCTTCGCCTTGACCCACCCCCGCACATACGGAGCCTGGATGTAAAGCCACTGTCCGTTACTGGAACTGTGATAAATACCGACGGGAGTCCAGAGTTTGATGAGCGTGAACTGAAGCTGGTCGAACTCCACATCCCCTTTATCTTCGAGTAATTTCACCATGGTCGGAAGCGCCCGAACGGACGTGGTTCGAACCGCGGCTCCCCATTTCATCCGGATCGTGGAAGGAACCTTATCAATTTGGACAAGGGGCTTGATTTGATCATCAAAAAAACTTTTTTTGACATATTGATCATCTACCCCGAACAATTTCCGGTTTCTGAGCGTGTTAAACTCAAGCTGGAGCTGGTCGGTAATCTGCTTGCCTGGCCGGCGAAAATCCAGTTGAAAAATATCCACGTTCTCTTTGACAAGACTACGGATATATTCATTGAATTTTTCAATCCCCTCACGCGTTTTAACGACCCTCTCCGAGCCTTCGATTCGCCGGATCCAGAAATCTGCGTTCTGCATCGCTTGTGTCGCGCTCGTCAGAATCATGGGGCCCTTGGGAAGCGGGGGAAGTTCTTCGGCACTCCCTGATATCGCCAAAAAAACGGTCATGAGACATGTAAAAAAGAATAGTCGCATAATTTTCCTCATCTTGGGTCAATATTTTATGGCAGATGTTGCGGAATGTCCTGATAAATTTCGACCGTTGCCGGCAAAGTCTTAACCTCCAACGTTGGATCCCCTCGAAAACGCCCCATTTCCCATCACAATTCAAAACTAGGACCTTATCGGTTGCCCCAGTTTTTCCGTGGCAGCGCACCCAGCCACATAACCGCTTGACCAGGCCCATTGCAGATTGAATCCACCGATCCGGCCATCCACCTCCAGAACCTCTCCGGCAAAGAAAAGTCCGGGCACGATATTCGATTCAAGCGTCTTTGGATTCACCTCTTTCAGGGAAATCCCGCCTGCCGTGACCTCCGCCCTGTCATACCCGAGCGGCCCCCTCACAGGAAGAACACAGGAGCGAACCACACGAAAAAGAAGTTCTCTCTCTTTTTTAGGAAAATTCGCCAGTTGTTTTTCTGGAACGATACCTGACTTTTGCAAGAGAACTCCGGCAAGTCTTTCCGGAATATCGTGAGAAAGAAATTTTTTGATCGTCATGGCCGGTTTCGCGACTGTCGTTTCCTGCAGACGTTCCCGCAAAGATTGTTCACTGACTTGCGGTAAAAAATTGGCGCAAATCGCCAGCGTTCCCTGACCACCGAATCGAGCCCAAGGCGAGGCGAGATTCATGACCGCCGGGCCACTAAATCCCTGATGCGTAAACAGAAGAGGCCCACGAGACTCGGCAAGCCGTCGTCCGTGGCAGAATAGTTCAAGCACGGTCTCCAAAGTTATCCCCGCGAGGCCGCGCCAATCAGCATCTGCAGTTTCAAAGGGAACAAGCGCCGGCGAAGGGGCAACGATCGAATGCCCAAAAGCCTTGGCAATTTCATAACCCGCGCCTCGACTTCCGGTAGTGGGATACGATAATCCGCCCGTGGCAACAATCACAGCTTTTGAGGAAAATGAAAATCCCTTTCCCGACGCCGTAAAAATCCCGTGCCGGTAACAAATCGCTAAAACTTCGCTCCTCGTCAAAAGAGTCACTTTCCGCTCCCGTACAATGCGGAGGAGCGTTCCAAGAACGCTCACGGCCTTCCGGTCCTGAGGAAACATTTTTCCATCCTCGTCAGCCGTAAGCGAAAGACCCTGCGTCCTGAAAAAATCACCCGTCTTCGAAACGGGGAATACCCGCAATACATTGCGAACGGTTCGCGGATCATCCGAATAAAAATCCCGTTCACTCACCGTACAGTTCGTAATATTGCAGTGCCCGCCTCCTGTGATGAGAAGCTTTTTCCCGGAACTCGATTCCCCCTCGAGAAGCAATACGCAAGCACCTCTTGAAGCCGCTGAAATGGCGGCCATAAGACCCGCCGGACCGGCGCCAATAACAATCAGATCGATTATTTTTCCTTTGAGGGTCGAGTCAGAAAGCATCCTTTAAATATTCCGCCTTTAAAATGACAAACCCCTGCGTCTCGTCATCTAACAAAACGCAGGGGTTCGCCGATAGTTTCAAAAAACTCAAATCTTTACAACATTGACCGCCTGGTCCCCTTTCGGCCCTTTCTGAATCTCAAATTCAACATCCTGTCCCTCATCCAGGCTCTTGTAACCGTCTCCCGTAAGCGCCGAGAAATGGACAAACACATCCGGCCCGTTCTCGGGGGTGATAAAGCCGTAGCCTTTTTGATTATTGAACCACTTCACTTTACCTTTGGCCATATCCTGCAATGCTCCTTCTTTTTTGTTACCGTGTTTCGCTGAATCTGCGAAACGATTGTGACGAGATACTGTTGACTTCACGACTGCACTCATATTGTCGGCCGGATCAATATTTTATTCACCTTAATCAACAGATAAAAACTGAGGCGCTATTTCGGGGGAAACAACTTGTTATTCGCTTCAAGAACCTTTTCGATCCGGGGGTCCTTGCCGCTCGGGTGTTCGACAAACCTTTCCCAATGAAGCACTTCCTTCAATTTTCGTTTTTTGTGCTGATGCGAGGATTTTGCCGGCCATCCGACCGCCACAAGACTGACCAATTTGTACCCCGGGGAGACGTCAAGGAGCTTCAGTACATCGGGGGCATATTCTTTTTTATCTCCTGCAATCCAGCAGGTTCCGAGTCCCAGGTCAGTCGCCGCGAGAAGAATATTCTCAGTAGCCGCGGCCCCATCCTCAAGAAAATACTTCACATCTTCACAGAGTACAACGATACAGGCCGTGGCTTGCTTGAGGAAGACACCCGTGCTAATAAGAGAAGCAAGAACATCGAGCCTTCCGCGGTCTGTCACAACCACAAACTCCCAGGGTTCAATCGCCCGAGCACTCGGAGCGCGTCGCCCTGCATCCACTAACGCCTCCAGCATTTCCTTCGGAACCGGCTGATCCTTATATTCCCGAGTACTATGCCGTTTTTCGATAGCATCGAAAGTTTTCACGAAACTACACCGCCTTCACACACTCTGCGATTTTTCGCCCGAACTCGTAGCAGGCTACAAGCTGGGCCTCATCCGGGGCATAGACGATAGACAATGCCGGCTGGACGATCTCCACCCCGGATTCCTTCAGCGTCTCTTCAAGTTTTTTAATCGCAACACCCGACCATCCGTAGGAGCCAAAAGCACAACCCATCCTGTTTTTAGGATGCAGGCCTTTCAGAAATTCCATGAACGACACCATGTTGGGGAGCATGCCGCTATCATGATTTGAAGATCCTACGATGTAGCCCCTTGCGCTGAACATGTCATAAATCACTTCCGTCCGGTCCGTCGCGGCGATGTCGTAGACTTCATGCTTCACCCCCGAGTCCGCAACACCTTCCGCAATTTTTCGAGCCATTTTTTCAGTCGATCCCCACATCGTCTCATAAACAATCACGACCTTGGGATCCGTCACGTTCGCCGACCACCGCTTATAAGCGGCAACAATTTTCTGCGGTTCTTTCCGCCAACAGACTCCGTGCGAAGTCGCAATCATGCGGATCGGAAGATTCATCTTTTCAAGTTCGACCAACTTTTGCGCGATCAAATGGCTGAACGGCCAGAGGATATTTGCATAATATTTGGCCGCCTCTTCCATCAAAATTTCCTGAGGAACCTCATCGTCAAATCGCTCGCTCGTCGCATAATGTTGTCCGAAAGCATCGTTTGAAAAAAGGATTTGATCTTCCTCCAGATAAGTCATCATGCTGTCCGGCCAGTGGATCATCGGAATCTCAATGAAACGGAGCGTCTTCTTCCCAAGTGATAATTTGTCACCGGTCTTTACCGGAGTGAAATCGAACTTTTGGTGGTAATAGCGTTCCAGTCCCTGTCCCGCGCGGGCGCTTCCGTAGAGCTTTGCATTCGGACAAAGCTTAAGGAGTTCCGGATACGCGCCCGAATGATCCGGCTCAATGTGATTGGCAATGATCGTATCAATCTTTTCCACCGGAATGACTGTCCGGATCCGCTGAATCATCTCATCCGTAAACGGCCCGTACACCGCATCCACCAGCGTTATTTTCTCATCAACAATCAAGTACGCGTTATAGGTTGTGCCGCGCTTTGTCGTGTAGGTATGCCCGTGAAAATGGCGGGCATTCCAATCGATTGCTCCCACCCACCAGATGTTGTCTGCAACCCGTATCGCTTTCATCCGTTTAACCTTCCCGATTTATTTCCGGAGCCCCAGTGCCTTGTCGAGCATCAGGAGAGAATTTCCCATTTTTCCACCGATCGCGAGCTTCTGAATAATATCAGAGACGCTGGCCTCCTCTTCAATTTGCTCGGTCACAAACCACTGGAGAAAAATCTCCGTCGCATAGTCGGATTCTTTTTTGGCGAGCGCCACCAAGTTACAAATGGAAGCGGTCACTTCTTTTTCGTGTTCCAGAGTCTTGTCAAAAATAGCGGACACTGAAGTAAATTTTTGATCAGGCGCCGCAATCGCCTTGAGAACCAGATCATTCCCCTGCTCGCTCAGGTAATGCATAAATTTTTGAGCGTGTCCGAGTTCCTCTTTAGCCTGCAATTGGAACCAGCTGGCAATCCCGCCCAACCCCAGACCTCCGGCATAGGCGGCCATGCCGACATAAAGATAAGCCGAGTAGATTTCTTTATTGATTTGCTCGTTAATCGCTTTCGCCATTTTCTCACTGATCATAACAACCTCATTCTTGTTTTTTGTTTTCAAATAAAGCGCTATTGTCCATCACAGCACCGGTATGCGCACTCAACACATGCCGTGAATAACGGCCAAGCCACCCACCGGTCACTTTACTTTTGAAAGGTTTCAACTTCCGGAGTCGCGATTTGATTTCTTGGGCCGGAACAAGAAGTCCCATCGTACGTTTCACGGCGTCGATTTCAATCACGTCGCCGTTTTTAATAATCGCAATCGGTCCTCCCGCGGCAGCTTCAGGGGAAATATGTCCGATACAAAGTCCCCGCGTCCCTCCCGAGAACCGGCCGTCCGTAATCAAAGCGGCGCGTATTCCCCGTCCCTTAATCGCAGAAGTCGGAGATAACATTTCCATCATCCCTGGACCTCCTCTCGGTCCCTCATAACGGATTACCACGACATCACCATCCACAACCTTGCCCTTCAAGATGGCTTCGAGCGCTTCATCCTGCGAATCGTAGCACTTCGCGCGTCCTGTAAACTTCATCATGTCCTTCTCGACACCAGCCGTTTTGACCACTGCACCCTGCGGAGCAATGTTGCCGTACAGGATGGCAAGCCCGCCTTCCTTGGAAAACGCGTGATCCCCGATCCTGATAACATCTCCGTCCGCCGAAGGAGCTTTTTCCACCATGTCCCGTAACGTACCGGTGCAAGTTCTGAGGTCAAGATTAAGAGGCGCACGGCCATCTTCGACAACCGCCTTAAGAATCGCTGCAATTCCGCCCACGCGATGGACATCTTCCATGTGAACGTCGGGCCTTGAAGGTGATACTTTACAAAGATTAGGAGTTTTCTTGGCAAGCTGGTTAATCCGTTCCAGCGGATAATCAATCCCGGCCTCACAAGCCAACGCCAGCGTGTGGAGCACCGTATTCGAGGATCCCCCCATGGCTAAATCCAGAATAAACGCATTATCGATCGCCTTTTTTGTCACAATATCCCGCGGTCGGATTTTTTTCTTGAGCATGTCATCCAGGACATCTGCCGCTTTTTCCACAAGTGCTATCCGTTCAGGATTCACCGTCCAAGAAAGCGTCTTTGTGTCCGTCCACGCTGCGGCAGGAACAGAGCCGTTTCCCGGAAGCGCAAGACCAATCACTTCCGCAAGACAATTCATAGAATTCGCAGTAAACATTCCCGCACAACTTCCGCAGGTGCGGCATGCCGTCCCCGCAAGTTTTTCAAGATCTTTTTCCGACATCTTCCCGGCCGCTTCCTTGCCGATCCCTTCAAAGATGGTAATAAGATCCGTGTTGTTCTGCCCCGCCAGCATGGGACCGCCGCTTACATAAACTGAAGGAATATTGATCCGCACCATGGCATTCAACATGCCTGGAATGATCTTGTCGCAATTGCCAATCCCGATCCAGGCATCACAAGGATGCGCCCCGATAATCGATTCAATCTGGTCTGCAATCAGCTCCCTCGAAGGCAATGAATATTTCATCCCGAAATGCCCCATCGCAATCCCGTCACAAATCGCAGCGCCGATATTCGCATACCAAACGTTGTAACCTTTGACCTTAAGGGCCTGGACCACTTTTTCACCGAGAATGTTCAGATGAACATGCCCGGGGATATGCGTCGTGTAGGAATTAATGACCGTCACAAACGGACGGGAACGATCCTGGATAGAAGAAATCACCCCCGTAGCTACCATCAATCCGGCATTCCCAAGCATGTGCTTTCCTTCCGTAACCACACGGCTCCCTTTTTTCTGAATCGCTTCAAAACCTTCATGGATCGCTTTTTTCATGACATTTCCTCTTAAAAATTATCCTGCAGATTTAACCGGCGTTCCCGTATAAAGCAACATCGCTTCCACGGCCGCCTTGGCTTTCACACGAATCGTTTCGGACACGGAAATCACGGATTGCATTTTCTTAAGCGAATCGCGGACATCCCTGAGCGAGATCATTTTCATCATCGGGCAGATCAAAAAATCGCTGGCAACGTGAAAGATCTTGCCGGGATTTTCTTTTTCCAACTTATGCAGAAGTCCGCCCTCAGTGCCGACAATGAATTCCGTTCCGTCAGGCTGCTGTTTGGCATAACGAATCATCGCGGATGTACTGCCAACATAATCTGCCAGCTCAAGCGTGGCAGGCTTACATTCGGGATGCATCATAAAAATCGCCTTCGGCCACTTCTTTCGGGCCTTCTCGACACCCAATGTCGAAAGAAGCGCATGCGTCGGGCAACACCCCTCCCAGAGGATCATTTGCCGATTCGTCACGTTGGACGCGTAGTGCCCAAGATTGTAATCCGGTGCGAAAATAATCTGTTTCGAAGGATCCATTGCCTTCACGATATCCACCGCATTGGCGGAAGTGCAACAAATGTCGCTTTCCGCCTTCACCTCCGCCGAACTGTTCACGTAAGTCACCACCAGGGCACCGGGGTATTTTTGTTTCATTTCTCGAATTTGCCCGGCTGTCGCGTAATCTGCCAGCGTACATCCGGCCTCGAGCACGGGTAAAAGAACCGTTTTGTCGGGAGATAGAATAGCCGCAGTTTCAGCCATAAATTTTACACCACAAAAAACAATGACCCGGGCATCAGTTTTGGCCGCAAGCCGGCTCAGTTCAAGCGAGTCTCCGGTGTGATCCGCAAGATCCTGAATCTCGGGAGGTTGATAATTGTGCGCAATAATGACGGCGTGACGTTCCTCCTTCAGAACTGCGATTTCCTGAAGAAGTTCTTTAGTTGAAGATGCATTGTGGGATTGCCTCATGATTAACTCCGAAGTTGCGACATTCTACTTTTTTTTAACCTGACTTGCAACGAACTCTATGGCGAACTTTATAGAAGAGGTTTCATAAGTCCCTTTTACATTTTCCAACCCCTTGAGAAACAACGGGTTGGAAATACTTGTGAAACCGTCTCTAGCCACCTTTAGGTTTGAACCATCAGCAGTCATGGCTCAGGCAGACTGTGACAGAAAAAAAATCTCTCGCCCCCTTCAGACCAGCTCTTGTCCCCTGCGACGATCGGTGGACTGCCGGCAGTACGGCTGGCTCTTTTTTCGCTCTTCTTCGTAAACGCTTTTGACAGGAATCCGGGCGAAGGTTTTCCGGAAAAGATCCGTAATCGGCACCATTTCTTCAGCCGTTAACGGTCTAACAGCACACGCCCGCAAAGGAGTGTTTACCTCGATTTCATCGGGATGAATCGTTTGGGCCCGGTTCGCAATATCCGCAGCCAGCTTCTTGTTAGACGCGACAAACATAATCTGCAAAGCAAGTTTCCCGGGATAATTTTTCCGGAACACCCGAAGTCCCTCGCAAATCTCCTCAAAATCGAGTCCTTCTGCCGGATGATTGACCGTCTTCAGGGAGTCGGGCGAACCCGCATCAAGTTTCGCCATGACAAGATCCGCCAAGGCCAGATCGTCGCGAACATCCGGCCGCCAGATCAAAGAACCGTTCGTAATAACAACGATCCTTTCGGAACGTACCGTCCGTATCCCCCGAATCATATCTCCCAGATTTAAAGCAAGGGTTGGCTCACCATTCCCTGCAAAGGTGACAACATCAAACGGTTCCGAAGGAACTCTCCGGACTTCTTCGAGCAGTGCTTCCGTCGGAACAAAAACCTTCCTCTCAAGTGTTAAAACTTTTGTTCGCCCGGCCTGACAATAGACGCAGTCAAACGAACAGGTCTTCTGGGCGGTTGAGAGCGGATCAATCCCGAGGGAGCAACCTAGCCGCCAGGAAGCAACAGGCCCGTAAATGTATTGATATGGATGTTGTGTCATAAAGGAATTGGATTGAGCATGTATCTCAAAGCCGGAGCCATTATACTTCCCGGCAACAAGCTCCACAAACCAATTAACCCCGATCAACACCCGAATTCAACTTCGGGCATTGATCGGGGTGTACTCTATCAACCTTTTGTCGGCCCGAGGATCGCCGCGAGATCTTCCTTGGGTGTTGTAATCGGTTTGATGTTAAACGTTTTCACAAGAACACTGAGCACGTTCGGACTCACGAACGCCGGGAGCGACGGCCCGATTCGGATATTCTGGATCCCAAGCGACAAAAGCGACAACAGAATGCAAACCGCTTTTTGCTCATACCAGGAAAGAATCAGCGATAACGGAAGCTCATTGACACCGCAGTTAAAGGCCTTTGCGAGTGCCACCGCCACCTGGATTGCAGAATAAGCATCATTGCACTGTCCCATATCCAGTAGCCGCGGAATGCCGCCGATATCACCAAATTCCAGTTTGTTGAATCGGTATTTCCCGCAAGCCAATGTCAAAATCACACAATCCTTCGGTACCGCCTGTGCAAACTCAGTGTAGTAGTTTCGCCCCGGCTTCGCACCATCGCAACCGCCAACCAGGAAAAAATGGCGAAGCTGGCCGGCCTTGACCGCTTCGATCACTTTGTCCGCGACTCCGAGCACCGCGTGGTGCCCAAACCCCGTAAGGATCGATTTTCCCGAAATATCTTCCTTAAATCCGCCAGCCTTGATCGCCGCTTCAATCACTGGCGTAAAATCTTTTTTCCCGTTCACTGCTTCAATATGCTTTACCCCAGGCCACGCCACAAGCCCCGTCGTGAAAATCCGGTTTTTATAGGTCTCGCGTGGCTGTTGGATGCAGTTGGTCGTCATTAGAATCGCGCCGGGGAAAGCATCGAACTCTTTGGCCTGGTCCTGCCACGCCCCGCCGTAATTTCCCACGAGATGCTTATACTTCTTCAGCCCCGGGTAACCGTGGGCCGGAAGCATTTCGCTATGGGTGTAGATACTGATTCCTTTATCCTCCGTCTGCTGAAGAAGCTGTTCGAGATCAAAAAGGTCGTGACCCGAAACCACAATCGCCGGCCCTTTCTTGACTCCGATAAATACCGGCGTCGGCAACGGATTCCCGAAATGATCCGTATGCGCTTTATCAAGCAATTCCATGCATTTGAGGTTTACCTTTCCAAACTCCATGTTGAGTCCGACAAGCTGTTCCACCGTCAAATAATCATTCGTCACAGCTTCCAGTCCCTTATGAAACCATGCGGTAACTTCTTCATCCTCACGCCCAAGTACATTGGCGTGATCCGCGTAAGCCGCCATTCCTTTCATCCCGTAAATCAAGAGTTCCCGAAGGCTGCGAATATCTTCATTGAGTGAAGCGTCGGAAAAAATACCGACTCCCATTCCTTGGTCAATCAGCCCCTTGAGGTCAGCGGCGGGTTTCCACCCGGTCGCGGCCGGTAGCGCACCTTCAAAATCGCGGCCATGCTGTTTTTTGTAGGCATCCAGGTAAAGGGCTCGTGCCTTTTTTTGAATTTCGTAACCCTTCAGCAAAATTTCCTGAAGTCGTTCCGGGTCAAAATCAACGTTCGTGATGGTCGTGAAAAGTCCTTCGATCACAAAAAGATCTATCGCTTTGTCCTTTGCACCAAGTTCCCGCGCCTTGTGGGCATACACGCTGATTCCTTTGAGGGCATAAATCAAGAGATCTTCAAGCGCCGCGACTTCGGGACTTTTCCCGCAAACTCCCTGAAGGGTGCAACCTTTACCTTTTGCTGTCTGTTCACATTGATAGCAGAACATGTTCATTTTATTTTCCTCCCCTTTTTTGTTTTGATTGTGATCGTTTCGAACTCTCCGCCAAAACTTCCAGGCCGGCTATTTGGAGTACCGGTTTTGGATGAAGCTTTACCTTTCCTTCTAAAACGCACCCCCGCTGGGTCGGGCAACAATCTTTATCCAGCAAACCGCATTGGCCCATTCCCAAATGCGGACACCCCCAGTTCGTCATAAACGAAGCCCCCCTTCAGAAACCCCGGCATCCCCCCGGATCACAACAGCCGCACGAACTCTCCGATCTACCTTCTTCTTCCGGGAAAGGCACCCCGAATTGGGCAGATAGTTCTCGTACCTTTTCAAGATAATAGTGGACTGACATGGCTGATCCCAGCTTTCCTTCCTCCGCCCGGAATGCCTTGACCAATCGTAGCTTTTCTTCAGCATCCAGACTAGATTCAGCCATAGCAAAAAGACAATGATCTTCTTTTTGGATGTGTTCACGAAGTAACAATTCGTAATCCCGGGCCGCTCTCACAAAACAGGATTCCGAACCTGTTTCCCCTTTAAGTCCCGCGGCCACAGAACTTTCCATTTCCCGAACAAGCTGGCGCCCGATTTCGTGCTCCACAAACATCACTCCCGTCGGCCCACCCTCACGGGGCATACCGTGCGATTCCAGACTCGGGAACAAAAGAACCTCTTCCTTGGCATGGTGAAAGCGGTCGGCAAATCCCTTAAAAAACTCCACCATTTCGCAAATTTCCTTACAATCCAACTTTTCTCCCTCCGAAATTCGATCGGTCACCTTCCCAAGACAATCGAGCATAACCTCGATGATCCGGTGCTCTTTTTTTAATATTTCGGTAGGATTCATCAATCTATGTCCCTCCACGTTTTTTTCTATTTTTTGTTTTTTTTCGGGCGGAAACAATATTTCGACCGTTCCGTTTCCTGAGCTCCGGCTTGTTTTTAATAGCGACTCGGAGCCTTGTGATGGCACGCGGGGCCACAGATACGGTACGAATCCCTTCCCTGATGAGTTGCCGCACATATTCCGGATTCGATGCAATTTCTCCACAAACGGAAAGGGGCTTGCGATGTTTCTTCGCGGCCTTCGCAATATCATGAATTAATTTCCAGAAAATTTTCCGGTCAGGGTGATGATCGTACGCCACCCATTCGTTATCACGATCAACCGCAAAAAGATATTGAATAAGATCATTCGTCCCGATACTGCCAAAGTCCGCCTCTTTCAGGATTGATTCAGCCTCAAGACACGCGGACGGAACTTCAAACATAAGACCGTGCCGGATCTCTCCCGAAGAAATATCTGCTGTTTCATTTTTGAACCGTTTGACAAGATTCCTGTACTGTTCCAGGTCAATCACCATCGGGTACATAACATGAACGC
This sequence comes from uncultured bacterium, assembly GCA_964445745.1. GTDB lineage: Bacteria > Omnitrophota > Omnitrophia > Omnitrophales > Aquincolibacteriaceae > UBA1443. Next base: position 36,884 of record CAYULU010000006.1, read on the forward strand.
GTCCGTGCCGGGATGCGCGAGCAAGCGCCCGGGCCTGTTCACGAAATAGCTCCGGATGTTCCAGAAGAAACCGGCTACCCCTGAGACCCAAGACAGGGTTTTGCTCATGAGGAAACTCTAAAAAGTCCGCTTCCTTGTCCCCCCCAAGATCCAACATCCGGAAATAAACCGGTCTGTCTTTCATAACTTCCAAGACCTGTTTGTAACGCTCATATTGCTCATCTTCATTCAACAGCTTACGGGCGGCAAAAAATTCAAATTCAGTCCGGTAGAGACCGATCCCCTCCGCCCGATTTTCAGCCGATTCTCCCGCTTGTTTGGCAAGGTTTAGGTTCGCGTAAACTTTAATCCCGGGGACCGGGTCAACCGGTTTGAGATCCCTGGATTCCCCACGGGAAAGATTCGGATATTGTGCCAGAGTTTTCGGACTGGGCCAGACGACAACCTCACCGGTGTCACCGTCCACAAGAACCTCGGTCCCACAGAAAATTTTGTCATGAATCCCCGGGATACCGCTTACGGCAGGAATTCGGAGCGCACGAGCCAGGATCGCCGCGTGAGACGCCACTCCTCCTCGGTCGGTCACAAATCCCTTGATGGAATCCGTGTTCAGTTCCATCGTGAGACTGGGAGTCAACTCCCCCGCAATCACGACCCGGTTTTTACCCTTTTGACAAAAAGAATCTCCCTGGCACTGAAACGAGGGTTTCAGATCCGAAAGCGCATCCAGAAGACGGCGTTTGATCTCACTAATATCGGAAGCCCGTTCCTTCAGGTAGGCATTATCCGTTTTTGCAATTTGCTCCTCAAAATAATCCAGCGAACTCATCACCGCTTTTTCGGCACTAAAATTTTTACTTCGGATATGATCAGTCACGCGCTCAATCATCGCGGGATCATCCAGGATCATTTTTTGTACGGTAAAAATTTCAGACTCAGCCTTGCCGACGCGCTCTTGCACCTCACGGGCAAGCACCACGAGCTTTTCCCGAACTAACAAAAGGGCCTTTCTGAATCGGTCGCCCTCCCCTTGGACCTGCTGCGGCGTGATATCCCGAACCGGAAGGCTCATATGCCTTTTTTCATTAAAGAGACATACTCTCGCCACCACAACCCCGGGACTCAAGGGCAACCCCCTAAACCGGGTTTCTTGGGTCATTGATTCCATCAGCATAATTTCCTTCTCCCCATGTTCCATCTAGCTCAACAAAGAAGCAATACTCACGACGGAAAGTCGTTTAAGAACATCCTTCTCAATCGCATCGATCTCGCGCTTTAATTTACAGGTACTTCGGTTTGGACAAAGTTTTTTTTTAAAAATGCACTCATTCAGTTCGACCGTCCCCTGAAAAATACGGATCAAATCAGTCAATCGAATCTCAGCAGGGTTTTTAGCAAGGGCGAAACCACCTGCCTGGCCTTTAAAAGAATCGAGTATGCCTTCCGTGCTAAGCGTTTGTAAAAGCTTCCTCAGGAACGGCCTCGGAATTTTCAGGGCCGCCACCATCTCCGAAACCGGCACCGATTTTTGGTCCTGCCGCGCGAGATAACAAAGAGCACGTATCGCATAGTCCGTATTTCGTGTAATCAGCTTCAATACGTTCGATCTCCTGATAACTCTAGAGGGAGTTGCACAAGTATTCACACCCTCTTGTTTCGCAAGGGGACGGAAAATAAAAAAAGAACTTATGGAACCAATTGTGGCGCTTAAAATTGAGAACGTCTTCCACAGCCAGCATTTATCAAAATCCGGTGTTCTTTCAAAAATCAGTCTCTACTATTCATAATGATACTATATTAGTATCATTTGTCAAACAAAAAAAATTCTTCCCTATCCGGCGATTTTCTTCTGGAGATACTCGTGAATCGCTCGAGCCGCTTTTTTCCCGGCGCCCATCGCTAAAATCACCGTAGCCGCGCCAGTCACAATATCGCCGCCGGCATAGACCCCGTCTTTCGCGGTCTTCATGGTCGCTTCGTCGACAAGGATGCCACCCCATTTCTGGACTTCAAGACCCGGGGTCGTCTGGCGAATTAAAGGATTCGGCGTTCCCCCAATCGCCACAATCACTGTTTCGACCGGAAAAACAAAATGACTGTCTTGTTTGGCCACCGGACGCCGGCGGCCGGACGCATCAGGCTCGCCAAGTTCCATCTCAACACACTCCATACCCGTCACCCACCCGTTCTCCCCCAGAATCTTTACGGGCGCTGTTAAAAATTTAAAAATAATCCCCTCTTCTTTTGCGTGATGGATCTCTTCAAGCCTGGCCGGCAATTCTTTCTCGCTTCGCCGATAGACGATATAAACTTCTTCAGCTCCGAGCCGTTTCGCGGTCCGCGCCGCATCCATGGCGACATTCCCTCCGCCGACCACAGCAACCCGCTTCCCGATCTTAACCGGAGTCGGCGAATTCGGGAAATCATAAGCCTTCATCAGGTTCGCGCGCGTCAAAAATTCATTTGCAGAATAAACACCATTCAGGTTCTCACCTTCAATTTTCATGAAGGAGGGAAGACCCGCACCGCACCCGATAAAAACAGCCCGGAATCCTTCCTGAAAAAGCTCATCCACGGTAATCGATTTCCCGATAATCACGTTCTTTTCGATCTTGACTCCGAGTTTCAAAGCACCCGCAATCTCTTTTTTGACCAACTTCTTGGGAAGCCGAAACTCAGGGATCCCATACATTAAAACTCCGCCAAGTGCGTGAAGCGCTTCAAAAACGGTAACCTCATACCCGAGGCGTGCAAGCTCTCCCGCACACGTAAGCCCTGCAGGCCCTCCGCCCGCAACCGCAACCTTGATCCCGTTTCGCTCAATTCGGGGAGTGTTCGCAGACATTTTCTCCATCGCATAATCCGCCACAAACCGCTCGAGCCTTCCAATCGCCACCGACTCCCCTTTTTTCCCTCGCACGCAACGAGCCTCACACTGGGTTTCCTGGGGACATACGCGGCCACAGATCGCCGGGAGGCAATTTTCGCTAACAAGGATCCGGTAAGCTTCGTCAAAATCACCCTCCGCGACTTTTTTGATGAATTCCGGAATTCTGACATTGACCGGGCAACCTTCAACACAGGGACGGGTTTTGCACTGGAGACAGCGGGCCGCTTCTTCTTGGGCCTGCTCGGGGGTATAACCTAAAGCGACTTCATTAAAATTCCTGATACGTTCTTCGGGTTTTTGCTCGGGGATCGGCACCTTTTCAGGATTCATGTTCGGTGCCATTTTTACACTTTCCCCAGACCGATCTTGCAAGCGTGGGTCTCCTCGGTCTTATACATACCCTGCCGACGCAACAATTCGTCATAATCCACCTGGTGGCCGTCAAAATCGGGCCCATCCACACAGGCAAACTTTGTCTCACCCGCGATGGTCACACGGCATCCGCCGCACATTCCAGTACCATCAATCATAATAGGGTTGAGGGAAACGCTGGTTTTCAGATCATATTTTTTGGTCAAAAGGCTTACAAATTTCATCATGACAAGCGGTCCAATCGCGATCACTTCGTCATATTGGTTGCCGCCATCAACAAGCTCCTTCAGTTTGTCCGTCACAAGACCTTTAGTACCGTAACTTCCGTCATCCGTCGTGATATAAATATTTTTGCAAAATTTTTTAAATTTTTCTTCGAGGATAATGAGGCCTTTATGACGCGCGCCGAGAATGAGGTCCACATGGACTCCCATTTTACTCAACTTTTTCAGCTGGGGATAAAGCGGTGCCGCGCCAACCCCTCCACCGATCCCGATCACACGTTTGTGGTCGTGAAGCTGGGTAGCCTTCCCAAGGGGACCCACAAAATCCGCGATGAATTCCCCCGCTTTCTTTTCGCTCAGTTTCCGGGTGGTAAATCCGACTACTTGGTAAATAATCGATACCGTGCCCTTTTGCGAGTCATACTCCGCAATCGTAAGGGGAATTCGCTCACCTTCGTCATCCACACGAAGAATGATGAATTGACCCGGTTCGCATCGACGCGCCACATAAGGCGCCCGGATCACCATTTCCTCGACATCATTATTCAATTTTGTTTTTGAGAGAATTTCGTACACGGGATCGTTCCTAAATTGGTTAAAAGAATTATACCCGGAGGGTCAAGCAAATCGGGGACGCTCGCCTGCCTGAATCCGGCGAGTGTCCCCAATCCCGTTGATATTTCTTAAACAAGCCCCTGATCGATCATTGCGTCAGCGACTTTCACAAACCCGGCAACGTTGGCACCGTTGACGTAATTCACGTATTTCTCGTCTTCTTTTCCGTATTTCACACAGTTTTCATGGATCGAAATCATGATCCCGTGAAGCTTTTCGTCCACTTCCTTACGAGTCCAGCGGAGCCTCATACTATTTTGGCTCATCTCCAGACCCGAAGTCGCCACCCCGCCGGCATTCGCCGCTTTGCCGGGAGCGTAAAGGATTTTTGCCTTTTGGAAAACCGTTATTCCTTCCGGAGTAGTCGGCATATTGGCGCCTTCTCCGACCGCAATACAACCATTTTTGACGAGAGCCTTCGCGTCCGCCTCATTGATTTCATTTTGCGTCGCGCTCGGAAAGGCCACATCACAATCCACTTTCCAGGGCTTCCCTCCCGCGACATACTCACAACCGAATTGATCCGCATATTCCTTAATCCGTCCGCGCCTGATATTTTTAAGCTCCATCACGAATTTCAGTTTCTGCGAATCGATTCCTTTTTTGTCATAGATGTAACCACCTGAATCCGACAAAGTCACAACCTTGGCGCCCAGTTGATTCAGCTTCTCGACCGTATATTGAGCGACATTCCCGGAACCTGAGACCACACAGGTCTTTCCGGCAAGCGACAATTTCCTTGTTTTCATCATCTCTTCGACAAAATAGACACAGCCGTAGCCAGTCGCCTCCGGACGGACCAAACTGCCGCCCCAGTTCAAGGCCTTGCCGGTCAAAACACCGGTAAACTCGTTTCGAAGCCGTTTGTATTGGCCAAACATAAAACCAATCTCCCGCCCTCCCACACCGATATCGCCTGCCGGAACGTCCGTATCCGGCCCGATATGCCGTTGCAATTCCGTCATAAAACTTTGGCAGAATTTCATGACTTCATTGTCAGACTTACCCTTGGGATCAAAATCGGAGCCTCCTTTGCCGCCGCCCATCGCGAGCGTGGTCAAACTGTTTTTAAAAACCTGCTCAAACGCCAAAAACTTCAAAATCCCCAGATTGACGCTCGGATGGAACCGGATACCACCTTTGTAAGGACCGATCGCGCTGTTCATTTCAATTCGAAATCCGCGGTTAACCTGAATTTCCCCTTTATCATCAAGCCACGGAACCCGGAACAAAATGATGCGTTCAGGCTCAACTATTCGCTCAAGAATTTTCGAGTTTTTGTATTTAGGATGCTTTTCGATAAACGGCGTAACGGACTCCACAACTTCGCGCACAGCCTGGTGAAATTCCTTCTCACCCGGATTCCTTGCGACGACCTTCTTCATGAACGCATTAATTTCTTTCTCCGACGAACCTTCTCCTGCTTTTGTCATTGTTTTCACCTTTGGTTAAAGTGGATGCATTGCCGCCTCATCAACGGCAAAAAAATTCTCAAAAAAAAAAGCCCTTTCCGGCAGATCTGGCTGCCAAAAAGGACTCCGTTATCCTTCAACTACGATCTGATGGCCCGCCACTGACTTTGTGACGAACAGCGGGATTATATCACGGCGCTTTTCATTTTCAATTTGATTTTAAAATTACAAGCCGAGCAGGGTTTAGAAGCGGTTGCATAAGTCCCTTTTCCACTTTCCAACCCCTTGAGAAACAACGGGTTGAAAATACTTGTGAAACCGCCTCCAGTATAAAAACTCATTCCCTGCCGGAGGAAAATTTTCTCATGGTTTCACTCAACAGAATCGCCTCCGCGATTTCTTTCATGGTCTTGCGGCGGTCCATGCTGTATTTCTGGATGAGTTGGTAGGCTTCCGGTTCCGTGAGGTTCTCCCATTTCATCAAAACACCTTTGGCTCGCTCGACGGTTTTCCGCGACTCCAGCTCTTCGTGAGCGTTCTGACATTCCGCCACAAGCCGGAAGTTTTCGATCACAATCGCGGCCTGGTTGGCGATCGAGCGGATGATGTTAATTTCGCTCCGGCTGAAGCGGTGAGGTTTCGTCGTATAGCAGTTGAGAACCCCGATCACGTCGCCTTTGAAAATGAGCGGCACGCTCAAAAGCGAACAGAGCCGTTCTTGTTTGGCAATCGCCTGATTCCGGTACCGTGAGTCTTTACGGACATCCAACACAGTGATGGGTTTCCCCTGCTGGGCCACCCGGCCCGCGATCCCCTCACCTAGTCTGGCGTTTGGTTTCCTGTTATAAAACTCGCTCACCGACTGCGTCGCTTTGACAACGAGTTCACCGGTCGATTTATCCAACATCATCAGTGAGCATATTTTAGAATGCATCACGTCGGCGGTGACCGTCACCATCAGTTTCAAAATCTCTTCCAGATAAAGATTGGAAGTCACGGCATCGCTGATTCTGGCCAACGCCTCGATAATCTGACTGTTTGGAGTTGATTTCATGGTATCAGGAAAGACCTTTCGGGATGCAACCTTTTATTTATAAGACAAAGCGTATTTTACCTGTTCCGTTCGAGCATGAAATAAAATATTTATCTTCCACAGTCGCTCTTTCACGAACCTGATAACCCTTGGGAGCGTGGTCGAAGGATCTCATCAAGGGGACCCTTCGATGCCGCCCTATGCAACAGGGCGTCCCTCAGGGTGAGTGGGTCGAGAAAACTCCCCGGCCCTTCACATAATTGAATTTTTTCTGACGCGATCGTAAGAAACAAGAGCCCGTTTACGAGCAAAGTCATGGTTCACAATCGGATCGGGATAATGCTTCCCCACCTGGGAATCTGACCCTGAGAGGGCCGAGGGAGGCGCAAGCCATGGTTTGTGGATCCACTTTGCAGGGAATTTGGAAAGTTCAGGTACCCACCTCCGGACATAGTCACCTTCAGGATCGAATTTCTCACCCTGGAGAATCGGGTTAAAAATTCTGAAAAAAGGCGCCGCATCAGCTCCGCATCCTGCGACCCACTGCCATCCAAAAGTGTTATTTGCAAGGTCCGCGTCGACCAGTGTATCCATAAACCACCGGGCACCTTCTCGCCAATCGATCAGAAGATCTTTGACAAGAAAAGATCCTACGATCATACGCACCCGGTTATGCATCCACCCGGTATGCCAAAGTTCGCGCATTCCCGCATCCACCATCGGATATCCCGTCTTCCCTTTTTTCCATGCCCTGAGGCGTTTTGGATCCTGGTTCCATTTAAAGGCACTGAATTCCTGACGGAGAGGACTTGTTTCGGTCGCCGGGAAATGAAGTATGAGATTCGTTGCAAATTCCCGCCAGGCCAGTTGTCTCAGATATCCTTCTCCGGCCCTCCTCATCCCGGAGTTCCGGCTCTTTGAAACGGTTTTTCTTATCTCGTTCCAGATCCTTCGCACACTGATTTCGCCGAAGTGAAGGTGCGGAGAAAGGCGCGAGGTCCCCAGCATGGACGGAAGGTCCCGGGAGTCCAGATAATCCGAAAGATTTTCTTTGAGAAACCGGTCGAAAAATTTTCTAGCACCTTGCTCCCCGGGTGTCCAAAAATCCGAAAACTCCCCCCCCCAGTCAAATTCGGGAATCAGATTAAGAGAATCAATAGTTTTACTTTCCAGATGTTGCAACCGCCTTTTAACTGAAGGTTTTTTAGGAGCACCTAGACATTCCGGTTCATCCAGAGATTGCAACCGGTTCCAGAACGGCGTGAAAACCTTGAAGGGGCCTCCCTGACCAGTCCTGATCTGGTTCGGATTAAAAAGAAGTGTTCCGTTGAATGAAAAGGAACTAACCTTGTTTTTACGGAGCTCAGACTCCAGACGGCCTTCCAAGAGTCGTCCCTCCGGTTCGTAAGAGCGATTAAAAAAAAGAGAACAGGCCCTGTGAGAGCGGCAAAGATCCGGAAGAATTTTTGCGGCATCCCCACGCCTGATTAAAAGTTCCCAGCCGTGTATTCGCAAATCACGTTCAAGAGACTTCAGGGAATGATGAAGCCACCACCGGGAAGCCGCGCCGTACCTGGTCTCATCGTAGATAAAAACGGGAAGGATCGGCATGCTATCTGCCGCCGCGGCATAAAAAGCCGGATGATCATCTAGCCTTAGGTCACACCGGAACCAGACCACTTTGGGAGGTGCTTCTTGCATGGAATATCAATCCCCCAAACAGGCTTTGATCTTATTGACAAGATCCGAAGAATCATAAGGTTTCCGGACACAGTCTTCCGCCCCGAGAAGAAGGCAAAGCTGTTCGATATCATCCTGCCCTGCGGCGGTGGTCACAATAATGGGGATTTTTTGAGTGCGAGGATTTTTCTTCAAACGTTTACAGATCTCAAATCCGTCAAGACCGGGGACCACGATATCCAGAAGCACAAGATCAGGGCATAATTCTATGGCTTTATCAAGTCCCTCGCGACCTTCCTGGGCCGCGAAAATTTCGTATCCGTTTTTTTCAAGCCGGAGACGCACCATCATAATTTGGTCAGGTTCATCCTCGATAAAAAGGATCTTTTTTCTGGCACCATCACGATCAGGAATCTCTGATTTATTTTCCATCAAGGCAGTCTCTCCCTCACCTTGGGTAAGGTAAAAAATACCGACGTACCTTTCCCGGAATGACTTTTGACCCAAACTCTTCCTCGATGAAGATCAATGATTCCCTTCACAATCGCCAGGCCCAACCCGAGCCCTTTTTCACCCGCCCCTGCCACCCGCCCGAACTGCTGAAATTTCTCGAACATCCTCGTAATGTTTTCAGGCGCAATGCCAATCCCCTGGTCCACCACTTCACACTCGACCTCGCTCGCCAAAAGCCGCGTCCGAACCGTGATGGTTCCCTGGCCTGAAAAGCGGATGGCATTATCCAGGAGGTTCGTCAATACCTGTTGAATCTTGTCAGAGTCAGCGGCCACATACTCCCGCGAGGTCTCATCCACAAGATTCGTCAAGATCGTCAAATTTTCACCCGCCAACTTCGGCTGGAATTCAGCCACAACATCCTTGATCAAATTTTCGAGAAAAACCGGTTTTTGGCGAAGCTCAATTTTCCCGGCCTCAATCCTGGAGACATCCAGCAGATTATCGATCATCCGGCTCAACCGATCGATGTTACGAAGAACCGTCCGAAGAATCATCGTTTGTTGATCCGCCAAAGGACCCACAGTCCCGTCAAGAACCAGGCTGATCCCCTCACGCTCAATTGAAAGAGGCGTTCTCAATTCGTGTGAAACCGTCTTAATAATGTCATTGCGAAATTCCTCATTTTTTTTCTGCTCTGTAATATCAACAGAAACCCCCAACACCGCCAATTCATTCGCCCCCGCAAGCCGGAAAGGCATTTTGATATTATGCATCACGTGCAAACGCCCGCGAGAATCCGTCATCGTCTGCCCCATGATAATTTTCATCCGTTCCGAATCAAAAACTTCCGCGTCATCTTTCATGGCACTTTGGGCCTCATCCTTCGGTTGATGGATGTCCCTTAAATTTCGGCCAACAATTTTCTCAGGGGGCAACCCGTAAAAATCAGCTGTCGCCCGGTTTGCCAGGAGAAACCTCCCTTGCCGGTCATTGATGGAAATCAGATGGGGCACCGCATCAATAATCTGACGGAGCTGACGCCGTTCATCCTGGATTCGATCCTCAGCTTTTTTTAACTCCGTAACATCCTCAACCATCGAAAGCACCCCTATCATCGCCCCGTGTTCATGATAGATAGGCGTGTTCGTCCACTTGCAGAGAATCGAACGACCGTCCTTGGTCACATTTTCATTTCTGCTATGCGCGGTCTGATCTCCCTTAAGAAGCCGTTTCCACACCTTTTCAATATGAGGATGAGCAGAACCAGGAACAATCAATTCATAAGAACTCTTGCCCACTGCCTCTTCCGGCGAATAACCAAAGATTTTTTCTGCGGCAGGGTTCCAGGAATGGACACAAAATTTCTTATCCCACATAATACAGCCGATCGGCATGCGTTTGAATTGCAACTGCATCTGGTCGACACTATTTTTAAGCGCTTCCTCCACTTTTTTTAACTCGCTAATATCCCGACCCTCAGAAATAATTAAAACCACTTTCCCGGCCTCGTCCCGGACAGGGGTCAGAGAAAAATCGATTATCATCGTTTGATCTCTCTTCCCTGCCACACGGACCGAATAACGCACAAAGTGGCCCCGCGCCGCACGGTTGATAGAATCCCGCAACTGTTTTTGAATATTTTTCCCCAACGTCCACCAAGGGCCTTCCCAAAAAAACTTGCCTTGGACGCGTTGCAAACTCACACCCGCAAAGCGCAACGCCGTCTCATTAATCTCAAGCACCGTTCCATCGGGTTTTAACAACGCAACAAACTGAAAAGAACTGCTAAAAATCGCCCTAAATTTACGTTCCCGCTCTTTGAGTTCCTCTTCCACCTGCTTGCGGCGATTAATATCAATATTGAATTCTGCAACCAGCCACTCTCCCGTCGGGATACGATACGGAATGGTATGGACTTCAATCTTCCGGCCCCCTTCTTTCAAAAGCGATTCTTCCGTCACCGTAATTTGATGGGTCTTTAATGCGCGGGGAATCCCGCACCCCGGGCACCGTTTCGTCCGTCCCATGAAATACTCGTAGCATTTTCGCCTTCGAAAATCGCCGTAAATCTTCTGCCATCCGGGGTCTACATAGCGCAGGTTATACCGGGAATCAATGACATCAACGGTGGTTCTGGTGGCATCGAGAATATGCTCAAATCTTTCCTTAACCTCTTTAAGCTCCCCTTCCATCTTCTTGCGTTCTGTAATATTGCGAAGGTTACATTGAATGATTCTTCTGGAATCCACACGGTAAATATTGCCCAAAAATTCACATTCAGTAAGTTTTCCGTTTCGGGATCGAATCGGCATATTTTCGTAACGAACATATTGTTTCTTTTTTAATTCCCGAAAAGCCGCTTTGCATTTTGCGATATCTTTAAAAATTTTCACTTTCCCAAGTTTTTTCCCTAGCATTTCTTTATAAGAACATCCCAACATTTTTATTAAAGAAGGATTTACATCCTCGATCTTCCCCGTGTTTGCGTCCAGCAACAAAATGCCATCTTTTGCAGACTCAAAAAATCTGCGGAACCGGGTCTCAGACGCTTCCAGATCGTGTCGCATTTTTTTACGATCAGTAATATCGATTTCAATTCCATCCCAAAGCAAAGTTTTACCTGAAGAAGAAAGACGTGGCGAGTCCCTGAACCGGCGCCACCGCCATTCTCCAGACGGAAGGCAAATTCTCACATCGATTTCGAGAGGCGTCCTGGTTCGAGCCGCTAATAATTCATGCCGTCTAAGTAAGGGGCGGTCTTCCCTGACAACCTGATCATAGATCACTCGTGGATCGCGAATCACCTGTGCCACCGTCAAACCATGAAACCGTTTTACAGCCGGACTGATGAAGGAAAATCTCCGTTTTCTCCCATCCAGACTGCTTTCAAGCTGGTAAACCATACCGTCAGCAAGATTTTCATTGATCGCTCGCATCTGGCTCGAAGTTTCGCGTAAAGCATTTTCTGCGGACTTCCTCTCCGCAATTTCATGGCGCAGAACTTCGGCCCGTTCTTTTTCCTCCAGACTTGCATATCCAAGCTTTACAACCACCAAGGCAAGCTTGCTGAGAAACCGGGTCACCGTCTTTAGGCGACGAGGGGACACCACCGGAATTTCCTTTAAGGCGGCCAGATATTTTTCTTCGGGCACTCCAAAAAGCTTCGCCTGTTTTCTAAAACGCTCAAGATTGGGGGCTTTTAATAACACCTGCCCCGTGGCGAGGATGGCGATGTATTTTCCTTTGATGATGATCGGCGTGGCACAGTCCACAAGCCCGTTCCCACACTTTTCGATAGCAACCTGTCCCGGCCGGGTTAAATGGCGGGCCAGACGGACATTGCTTCTTCGGCATCTTTCGATTGCAAGAGGGCACATCCGGTGATAATGCGTACAGATATCACGCCATCCGGTCTTGATAAGGGGTTGGAGGTCAGGGACACTGAGAAAACCGATCGTAAAACCTATCGAATCGGTAAAGTTCTGGAAAATCTGGCGAAGTTCCTTGAGATCGACAAGATCCCGGATTGAATATTTACCGTCAACAAGGTGTCGGGATGAACTCATAAGGAGATAATATACCCGCTCCCCCATCTTTGAAAAAGAGTTTTATTCTGATTTTATTCTGATTTTCTCCGGGAGGTGTCCCTGTTTTCAGGATCAGATTGTTATAAAAATCATCCTTACGGCCGATAAATGTCCTGATCGGAGCAACTCATGTTAAAGACCTTGTCTCAATTTCGAAAAAATCCACACTTCAAAAGTTTGAATCTTTCATGGAAGGAAGGCCTTCCGGCCGGTGCAATGCAATCCATGGTGGATGAATACCTGATTCCGCTCGGTCTTTTCCTTGGCGCTTCCCCTCTCGGCATCGGATTTCTGGCCGCCGTCCCCAACTTGCTCGGATCTTTTTCACAATTTTTTGCGGTACGAGTTGTCCAGATTCTCGGAAGCCGACTCCGTTTTCTTATGCGAGGGGCAATGCTCCAAGCCGTACTGCTCCTTCCCGTAGCGGGACTTGTCTTCATGACGGGGTCAAAGCGTCTGGTGGTTCTAATCGCCTTAATATCCTTATTCCGGATCATCGGCAGTCTAATCGGGACCGTCTGGGGAAGTTTGACGAGTGATTATCTGAAACCGGAGGAACGCGGAAAATATTTCGGATGGCGCTCAAGCCTTGTCGGCTTTGCGAGCATCACGGGGATCATCCTGGGGGGTGTGTTACTTTTCAGTTTTCGTGAGACGTCAACGGCCTTTGGGTTTACCCTTCTATTTGCCCTGGCGGCTCTCGCACGTTTTTTGTCAGCTATCCTGATGGGCCGTATGGAAGACCTGCCTCAACAGAGAAATTCCGGTGACATGTTTACTTTTTTTATGTTTCTGAAAAGATTCAGGGAAAGTAATTTTGTAAAATTTGTTCTCTACGTCGCAAGCATCACCTTCGCAACCCACGTTGCGGCCCCTTTTTTCAGCGTGTACATGATTCGGGATCTTCATTTCAATTATCTTGTTTTTATGTTCGTCCATTTGGGCGCCGTAATAGCGGGTCTTTTTTCTTTCCGAATCTGGGGCCACCATGCAGATTCCGTTGGAAACGCCCGGGTTCTGAAACTCACAAGCTTTCTGATCCCCATAATCCCGGTTCTCTGGATCTTTTCTTCAAATCTCGTTTACCTTTTCACTATTGAAGTATTTGCGGGATTTGTCTGGGGCGGGTTCAACCTGTGCACACTAAATTTTATTTATGACGCGGTCAGTCCGGGAAAACGGATTCGCTGTCTCAGTTATTTTACTTTCATTAACGGGATCGCAACATTTTCCGGTGCGATTACGGGCGGGTACCTTGCCGAAAATCTCCCCCCCTTTCTTGGATCTCGGATTCTCACACTTTTCCTGATGTCAGCGGGCCTAAGGGCATTATCACATTTCATTCTTTCGAAAAAATTCCATGAGGTCCGGACGACCCAAAAAAAGGTTTCAAGCATAGAACTTTTTTTTAGCGTCGTCGGTATCCGCCCCGTCCTGGGGCTTGGGCGCGACTGGAGTTTTCTGGCAAGTTTGAGAAAATTTCCCCGAAAAGATTGATCGCTAAGAATTTGGCGTATCCGTGTCAACTCGAACCGGCACCGCCCAGATGTCACGAGCGTATTCGCGAATCGTCCGATCACTCGAAAAACGCCCTGATCTTGCAACGTTAAGGATGGCCTTTTCCGTCCACCCGTCCTGATCCTGATAATTTTCCGAAATCTGGTTTTGCATCGCACAATAGGATTCAAAATCCGCGCAAACCATATAGGGATCAGAAAGAGTCAGATTTTGGACGAGCGGTTCAAAAATCCCGCGCTCCATCGGAGAAAAGAAATTGGTACGGATCAAATGAAAAATCTCCTGAAGACGCGCTGATTGTTCCAAATACATACCCGGCTGATACCCTCGAGATTTAATCTCGGCAACCTCATGGGCTCTTAAGCCAAACATATAAATATTTTCATGCCCGACTGCATCCGCAATCTCAATATTCGCGCCGTCATACGTTCCCACCGTCAACGCCCCATTCATCATAAATTTCATGCAACCGGTTCCTGAAGCCTCTGTCCCCGCTGTCGAAATTTGTTCCGAAAGATCACTCGCAGGAAATATTTTTTCAGCCAAAGACACCCTGTAGTTTTCGAGAAAAACGATCTTGAGCTTATTCTTGTTGACCTTGTCATGATTCACAATGCTCGCCACGCTATTGATAAATTTAATAATCAATTTTGCCATAAAATACCCGGGCGCAGCCTTCCCGCCAAAAATAAACGTCCTCGGAGTCGCATACGCATCAGGATTCTCGCGAAGCTTAAGATATTCAGAAATGGCGTATAAGATAAAAAGTGACTGCCGTTTATATTCGTGCATCCGTTTGACCTGAACATCAAACATGGAGTCCGGATTGATCATAATGCCCTGGGTTTTGTAAATAATCTCGGCCAGTAATTTTTTGTTATCGTACTTCACCTGGCGCCATTTCTTTTTCAAAAGTTTGTCACAGCGAAACGGTATCAATTTCTCAAGCTCACCCAGATTTTTCTCCCATCCTGTCCCAATCGCATCGGTAATCAATTTCGCCAGGGGCCGGTTCGACTTGATCAGCCATCGGCGATGTGCAATCCCGTTCGTTTTGTTATTGAACTTTTCGGGAAACACCTCGTAGAAATCCTTGAAAAGCTGTGTTTTGATCAGTTCCGTATGAAGCTCTGAGACACCGTTCACGGAATGAGACCCGATAACCGCAAGGTGTGCCATCCGGATCTTTTTAGGATTTCCTTCCTCGATCACCGACATGCGCCGCAAACGATCCATGTCCCCCGGGTACTCGACCGCCAACTCTTTCATAAAGCGGTCATTGACCTCGTAAATCAATTCCATGTGGCGGGGCAAAAGCTTTTCGAACATCGGAACAGACCAGCACTCCAGGGCCTCAGGCATCACCGTATGATTGGTGTAGGCAAATGTCCGGACCGTCAGATCCCAGGCCGCGTCCCATTCAAGTTGCTCCTCATCCAGCAAAATTCTCATAAATTCGACAATCGCCAGAGAGGGATGTGTATCATTAAGCTGAATCACCGCCTTATCAGGGAAATTCTGAAATACCGCGCTGTCCGTCTTGAATCGCCGGATGATGTCCATAATAGATGCCGCCGTAAAAAAATATTCCTGTTTCAGCCGCAGTTCCCGCCCCATGGAGGTCGAATCGTTCGGATAAAGGACCTTCGAGATATTCTCCGAAAACATCTTCTCATAAACCGCATGTTCATAGTCGCCATCATTAAAATACTGAAAATTAAACTCTTCAGATCCGCGCGCTGACCAAAGCCGGAGGGTATTGACCACATCGTTTTTAAATCCGGGCACCGGGATATCGTACGGCATGGCAACCACATCTTCGGTGTTAACCCATTCCACCCGAAGCCTCCCCTGCTTGTCATGATACATATTGGTATTTCCATAAAACTTGATTGGCTGTGCATATTCCGGACGGGCAAACTCCCACGCATTGCCATGCTTTAGCCACTCATCCGGCGACTCAACCTGATATCCGTTCACGATCTTTTGGTTAAAAATACCATAATCATAGCGGATCCCGTACCCATGGGCCGGAATACCAAGCGTTGCCATGGAATCAAGAAAGCAGGCGGCAAGACGCCCCAGTCCTCCGTTTCCGAGACCCGCGTCGACTTCCTCATCACGAATCTTCTCCAGATCCAGCCCGAATTCTTCAAGCGCCTGTTCGGTTTCATCCCAAAGGTTGAGATTAAGAACATAACTGCCAAGAAGGCGCCCAATCAAAAATTCGAGGGACAAATAGTAAACCCGTTTAATCTTCTGGCGATGGTACCGTTGCTGAGTTTTAATCCATCGCTCCACCAGACGATCACGCAAAGCCATTCCCAGAGCCATAAAATTGTCTCGGGAGGTCGCCGTGTATCGATCCTTGGCGCGTCCGTATTGGAGACTGGAGGCAAAAGATTCCTTGATCCCCTCCTTGGTCATGTCCTTAGGAGTGATGTGCCATAACTTTTTGACGTCTTCAGTGGCTGGTTTTGAAGAAACTTTTTTTCTTACTTTCGGCATTGATTCGCTCACTTTTAATAAAGGTTAAATTGGCAACAGATCACAGGGCGGCCAACATCTTCATACCCCTCAAACGGCCGATCCCGTTTCATCTTGGAAGTTTGGGAGAACCGACCTGGAAGTAGATTATCAGATTCGAGGAATATCTCCAAGCCTCGATTCAGGCTGTAAAATCAAACAGGTGAGATTGCCATGGTTCAAGGTCGACATAAAGACCCCGACGGGCAAGTTCACTTCCGGTGCGTTCGTAGACCTGACCTGTCAGAGCCTCCTTGAACTGGATAAAAATCTGCTGATTTAGCGTATTCGGTAAAAAAATAATTCCCTGTGCCCGTATCATGGAATAATTAAGAATCACAAGCTTCCAGCGATCCTCTAGGTGCCACAACCAAGCCAGGAGCCCCCGGTAGCTTTCGTTCTTTTCCCACGCCTTGTCGGACTTCAGCAACCTCCATTCCCCTTCATGGCTCACAGTCCCCCTGATAAACTCAAGCAAGCGCTGGTAGAAACCGACGGCCTCCAGATCCGCAGGTTCTTTCGATTCCCGTACCAGATGGATCGGCGTTCTGATCCTGCGTCCTTCACATTGCCCGTCATTAAAAAAACGCAAACCCGGCGATGTACTGGTGATAACAGCAGCCGCTTGTGATTTTTTTCTTCCGAAAATCACGGGGGCCCTATCTTCATCATGATTTTCAATAAACCGGAGACATTTATCTCTGTAATCAGGGTGCGCGTCCAGATGGGCGTTCACCGATTCGGGAGCATCATGTTTCATGCGATCGTAAAGGCGTTTGTCATAAGTAAAATCAAAACCCTGTTGCTGAAGTAGCCAATCCATATCCCAGTAAACTTCTCCGATAAATACAAATCCGGGATGTTGAGTCTTCACCCGGGAGATAGCCAACCCCCAAAATTCAGCGGACGGCCTTGAAGTCTCAATATGAGCTCCCCAGACCTTGTCAAAAACATCGTTCAAACCGAGCATGGCCATATCGCACCGAACACCATCTGCCACTTTAGAAATTTTAAGCAGAATCTCCATCCACGCATGGCGGAGAGGCTCAGCCCAAAAATTCACCTGCGCCGTATCACACCAGGGCGGGAAATAGGGATCCCGACCGTGTGCAATTTTCCTCCCGATAGGATTATTAAAAAACCATTCAGGATGTTCCCGGACAGTCGATGGTTTTGCGGTCACAAAACGCTCCGGGAAATTGACCACCCAGGGATGATCCACAGCAAGATGATTAGGGACAAAATCGAGCACAAGCCCCATCCCCATTCCGTTTAATTTCATTTTTAGCTGGAGAAGTTCGCCGGCGCCGCCAAGAAAGGGATCAAGCTCATAGTCATGGACCGCATACGGAGAACCAGCAACATCTTCTTCCGACCAGCGGCCAAGAATCAGTTCATAGGCATGCCGCAAGCCAGGTTCTTTGATCGCATGGGCACGCGACCACGGGCTCCGCTCCCAAACTCCCATCAGCCAGAGATAATCAAAACCTTGCTTCGAAAAATTTCGCCACTCCGAATCCGGGATCGTAGCCAAAGTAAGTTTACGTCCGTATTTCTCGGACATCCGGGAAAGAAAGAAAAAAGCATTAATTTCCAGTAACTGAGGGTGTCTCTTCATCGTATTGGTCTCAATAATGGATTATCGGATTTTATTTTAAATACCTTGATGCCTAAGCAAAAGGAATTTTTACATTGAAAAAGAATGTAAGATCCCCAAATTAAAAAAAGCCGGACTTTATCACGATTGATAAAGTCCGGCTTTTTTACACCTTATTGGCTTATGCCCCGAAAGACCACAAAGCACACCCGTAAGTGCACCCAAAACTACCTGTTGACTAGCGAGATCTTGAGCGTTTTACCTAATTTGTTGAAATTAACATTATTTTCCCGAGCCAGCCAACCAATCGCCTGAAAAAAAATAGCGGCATCCGCCCCAATCTCTTTTTGCGCCTTCGTCACAGTCTGTTCCCCCTTCTGTTCAAGAAGACGGTAAATCTTGCCCGCGGTTTCACCTATTGCATAATATTGTGCCTGCATGATATTTCCTTTCTCCTGTTCTTATGGTCATAAATCCCGAAACATTAAAACATGTGATAATCAACGTTGGGAAAAATGTTGTTCTTATGCTCCAATTCCCGCAAAAACCCCTCATCTAACCGATTGTTTGTTAGATCATCATAAAGCCGCGTAAAATTCACCAAGTGATCCTTCGTCCGTTTGATAGCGTAGGGCACCATCGTTCCCGTGTGCATGATAAATGCCCAGTCACTGGACTGTGCCAGATAAAGCTCCCGGGCCGCCTGTTTCAGAGCGCGCCCCACCGCACCATTTTGTCCCCGGAAACGTCCCGCAAGCTCGCTCATGCGAAGGGTCGCTTTGTGAATGTGCCGGTAAATCCAGTCGTTGGACCCCGAAAGCCATGTCTCACTGTAGCCCTTCCAGCCCCAACTTGAAAAAGAAGGCGTGGATATCTGGTTCACGGGATACTCCCTAAAATAGTCGGACGGCGCAATCAGACGAAAAACATCTTGATCAAACGCTGTTTTACGAATAAAAAAATTAAGGAAATCGGGCCCTTCATACCACCAGTGTCCATAAAGCTCCGCATCGTACGGAGCCACAATGAGCGGCTTCCGGCC
Source organism: uncultured bacterium (assembly GCA_964445745.1). Classification (GTDB taxonomy): domain Bacteria; phylum Omnitrophota; class Omnitrophia; order Omnitrophales; family Aquincolibacteriaceae; genus UBA1443. The sequence continues at coordinate 55,836 of CAYULU010000006.1, forward strand.
CATAAAACCATGAAGATGCTCAACCTGTTTTTCACGGTTAAACATAAAATTGGCGGCGTGAGAGGCCGCCTTTTCAATAGCCCAGGCCCGCACATAAGGTTCTTTGTCATCCGTATTCCCCGTAATCCGGTAATACTTGATTCCCGTATTCACGCGGATCCCGTCCGGTGAAATATAGGGACGGATGTAATCATAATCGAGATCAAAACCGACATCCCGATAGAACTCACGATAATCGTAATCTCCCGGATACCCCTCCACAGCCGACCAGACTTGCTTGGAAGACTCAACATCACGTCCAAACGCCGCCACTCCAGTCGGGCAGAAAATCGGCGCAAAAACACCATATTTAGGACGGGGAGATGCATGTAAAATACCGTGCGTATCGGTCAAGAAATAACGGATCCCCTGTTCTTTCAAGAATTTATCAACCCCGGGATAATACCCGCACTCAGGCAACCAGATTCCGATCGGTCGTCGCCCTAACACATCTTCATAAAGTCTTGCGGCCGTCTCAATCTGTCCCCGCACCGCCGATTCGGTGCGACTGATAAGGGGTAAAAATCCGTGCGTTGCACTGCAGGTAATAATTTCGAGATGTCCCTGGTCCTGAAACCAGCGAAACGCCTGTGTAATGTCCCGGTGGTAACGATTGTTAAACGTATCTTTAGCGCGTGTAAATTCCCAGAAATAATGAAGAGCGGTCTCGTGAAACTGAGGCATAAACCGCGTGCGTTCAATTTCTTTATTGGCCAGATCGATCAGCTTGTCGACATGCCGGATGTAACGATCCTGAAGGAGCGGGTCACGAAGCATGGACATCAGCGATGGTGTCAGTGACATGGTCAACCGCCACGGAATCCGGTCACGCTCGAGCCCTTCCATCATGTGAATCAGCGGAATATAAGTCTCTGAGATGGCTTCATAAAGCCATGTTTCTTCTAGGAAGTATTCATGTTCCGGATGACGGACGAAAGGAAGGTGAGCGTGGAGAACAATCGAAAGAAAGCCTTTTTCCATGGATTATTTCTTAATGCCCTTTTTGATAATCGGAGCAGGCCTCTCTGTGGTGCGACCGATGATTGGCGTGATTTCACGCTCTTCAACGCCATCCGACGATTTTGCACGACAATCAAAAGTAAATTTTCCGTTCGGAAGTGCGTATCGCAGAGTGAAAGTTCCATCCGGGCGAAGCGAAACCGGTCTCCCCTGCATGGTAACCGCTGCATCCGGCTCCGTACCTCCATAAATGATAAGCTCACATTCAAGCCAGAAGAAAAAACCTCTCTTTTTAATTTTCACCGGACTTGACATGCTGGAGACAAGTCCAGCGCCGGAACCGGAGCTGATGGCTCCCTTCAACCGTTCTTCCATCAGTTCACGAAGTTCAGCAGAGCTCTTCCCGACCTGAAACCCACCTGAAAGGGCATACATCTTGTCCCAGTCAACGGCCATCCATTGCTCGTCAATGACTTCGGACATTCCAGCACGCGGGGTCCGAACCGTATTGGAACGGGCAAGGGAAGCATAACGCCCATCACGGTGCAAAAGACCGATCTCCACCACATAGGCATGATTGGGCTGGACACTGATATACCAACTCCGGCACATATTCTGGATTACAATATCAAAATAAGGGGGATGATTCGAACCTGCGGTAATGTCAAATACCCGGAGGATCGACGCGACACCCTCCCATGAGCCCCCTAACTTTTTGAGTGTCTCATCCTGATGAGACTTCTGGATTTCCCAGTACGAATACAACCAGTGCGGATCACGAATCAGAAGATAGATTTGATTGTCACCATAATTCTCCGGAAGCTCCATCTGGATCGCAGGAGGTATCGGTGCAGGTATCTGACTTGACGGTACTAATTTTGCCGGCTCAGTGAAAAGGACATGTTTTGCTTTCTTTTCTGCCACTGGCTTTTTCTTGACCGTTTTGACAGACCGTTTTCGGGAAAGAGGATTTTTTTTCTGGGGAATACGGGGAGCAGGGATCTTGGGAGCAATTTCTTTTTTTGAAACGTTTTTTCTTCGTGGTGGTAAGGCCATGATTTAAACCCTTTTTACTGGCTATTAAAAAGAACTAGCGGAAAAAAACATCAACAATCAAAACAGAACTTCAAACTTACGAAAGCAAGAAAATAAAACCTGAAAAATCCTGTCACCTTCAACCACGAAGTTATAAGGTAGGCGACGGAATTCTAACAAAGTTGCCGACCTCCTGCAATAGAAGATTTTTGGATTTTTGGGATCCACTCCCAACCTCCGGGAAAATTATCTTCGGGAAAGGGGCAACCGTCATAACGACTGTAGTCAAACCAGCTAAGCACCCCGGAGGCTTTACCCTCACAAGTGCAAGAATCCATTTTCATCCCTGCAAGAACAAACGGCAACCGGCCCTTACTCGCTATAAAGCAACCTGGATAAACGCACAGCACATACCATATAACGCACCGCTGACATTTTTTACTATTCAGGTGCTAAATAATGCACGTAGGTTTTTTGGCAACCCGCGTAACTATCTTCCTCACAAGTTAGGTAAGTCCAGCTGTCTTGGCGAGCGAGGTATCCAACAAATTTGGGGGTGGAAGATGGATTGCTGTAATCACTGCAGATGCAAGTGCCCGTGGGTTTTTGGCTTATATAATCAGACCACGGTAACTCCACATAAGTCTTCTTATATCCTTTTGTAATCGTTTTCCACACAAATCCTCCTCCACCACCAACGCCCTTCCAGTTCTTGTTTCCATCATAAGTTTCAAGAGTGTTCGTATCCGTATTATAAACAACAGCGCCCTTTTTACTTGTCTCCGCTGTCGTCACGCTGGCTATGGCGTTCCTTTGGCTCGTTGTAACCCGGGGTGGGAAAAAGGCCTGACTCGTTGATGTTAAATCCAGAACCCCCTTAGGATCTGTTGTGCCAATCCCAACTTTGTTCGCATTAGTAACCACCAAACCTGTTCCTGAGTACCCACCCGCTTTCAGAACAGCATTTGTCGCAGTAGCACCCGATGGACCGGTGACCGTGATAGATTCGGAAGCTTTTAATGTTTTATAATCCCCATAAGGTGCAGGATAATAAGTCGTGAAAGTAATTTTTTTTTCGTCGGCAGCGGACAAAAAAGGCGTTCTAAACAAAAACAGAACCAATAGAAAAATGATTTGTTTTTTCATAACCAATTCTCCCTTATGTTGTTTTTAACAAACCCTCACAGCCAACGCCGGAGAACGTTAGACGAATCCCGACCACCGTCAAAAAAAAATCATTTCACAATCAAACTGAGGGTGGCGAGCACTCCTCATTATCACCTGAACAGTCCGTAGAAACCGATATCCCGTTTTTAGCAATACAGTAAAATGGGGCGATTACCAGAAATGCGAGAAAAACCATTGAAATGGAAGTTTCAATGTTAAAAAAGAAAAAAAAGAACACGGCGACAAAAAGCTGGAAAAAGAAAAGCGGCCTCCAAACCCGAAACTTCACCGCCGAAATTTTGGGATAAGGAATTTCACTTACCATCAAAAAACTGATCGCGGTCATTAGGAAAACAGCGCTCGTAACAAGCGATGCCGCGCTTTCCCATCCGTTTTTCCGAAACGCGAGCAACGTCATGGCCACCGTGAGCGCCGCGGCCGGGGTCGGCAGACCTTCAAAGAAACCACGACACGTCGGGTTAACGTTGTAACGGGCCAGACGAAAAGCCCCCGCAGAAAGATAACAGACAATCGCGAGCAAAAGCCAAACCGACATCATGGCTGAAAAAACAGACGCCATCAAAAAACACGGGGCCACAACAAAAGACACCAGATCGGCAAGAGAATCCAGTTCCCTTCCAAAATCCGTAGTATTTCCGAACATACGCGCCACATGCCCGTCGAGCGAATCGAGTAAAAGCGCAAGAAAAATAAGCCAGACTGAAAATTCGTATTTTCCGTACGTGGCAAGGAGGATTGAAAAAAAACCCGCGATAAGATTCAACATGGTAATCATGTTGGGGAAAGCCGCCGTCGAAAAATAAAAACGATTCTTCATTGTTTAACGTCACCGCCTGAGTTTCTCAAGACCGGTAAACATCCCTTTAACTGTCTTCAAAGTAATAACTACCGGTTTTAATTTTGTCTCTCGATCCACTGCCCGATCACCGTCTCACCCGTTTTAACGCCCTCTCCCTTTTGGATCGAGGGTGCAAATAACCGCTTCGGGATAAAAATCTCGACTGTCGAACCGTAACAGATAATGCCCAGTTTTCCTCCACGGGTCACGGCATTACCGACCTCGACATCTGAGTAAATTCGGCGTGCAATCGCCCCGGTGATCTGGCGCACAAGGGCACTTCGCGCACCGTCTTTAATTCCGATCCAGTTCGATTCATTTTTGTCAGCAGATTCCGGCAACAGAACATTGATGTGCTTGCCCGGAACGTGTTCCTGATAAGCGACCTCCCCGTCCATCGGCGACCGTGTCACGTGCACATTCCAAAGCGCCAGAAAAATCCGGATTCGCCAGGATTCTTCCCTTAAAAACCGCTCCTCGGTAACCGTATCGATCAGTACCACTTTACCGCTACCAGGAGACAACAACGCATCCCCTTCAGGGATTCTAGGTGGGAAATCACGAAAAAACGAAAGGTGAAAAAGGAGAACAAAAAAAATCAGTATTGAAAAAAAACGAGACCGGAAAATACGGGCCATTAACAGCAAGGCAAGCAGGACAATGATACCGGGCCAAACCCTCGGGTCAATCCACTCAAGCATCGATCACTTTTCCTTCATTTCGCTTCGCACATCACAGGTAATGACGGCCAGTAAAAACCGGAAAAAAATCGCACTATCCTGTATCAGAACCGCTATAAGTCGCAGGAAGTTAATTTTTAAAAACTGATTTTGGCGCCACTTGGTCTTCGTGTCTTTCCAGAACGCCGCAAACGGCATGCGGGTCGGGGCATAATTATCCCAAAATAAATTGATCTTCAAAAAAATAAGCCAAAAAGCGGGAGGAACCGTAAGCCCGGTCTGTCGGAATAGATCCCGAAGCTGCTCCAGCGAAAAGTCACGCCAGTGAATCTGAGGAGCGTCCTCGAGCACAGCCGAAATTCTTTTATCATTTTCACGGCGCTCGTGTGTCGAAAGCCAGACCTCACAAAGTTCCCAGCAAAGCTTCCACCACCCTTTTAGCAAAGATCGGATGTCCTTGATGCGACGGAAAAAATAATCTAACCGTTTTTCGCGAGGGAAAATGCGACGCCGTTCATCTCTTCCCTTGAGTCGGAAAAATCCGTGGAGCATGGGATGTCCACCCTCCACATCAAACCCATTTTTATACCATACAAAATTCGCAAAAACTCCCCAATAGGGCTCGCGACCTATATTTTTCAGAATATGTTTCATGTTTTCGATGGAATAGAACTTGTGCCAGGCCTCCTCGTACGATTCCAGCCATTCTCCGGGCTTCATACGCGCATGCCGATGAGTTTCATGGAACGTGTCATAATTATTCAAATCTGAGTCCCGTAACATTTTCTTTTCAAGCGCAACTTTATAATCCATAGCACCCGGCAAAGGGGTCATCATAAAAAAAGAGGTTTGCCCCGAACCAAGTGAAACAAGACGCTCAACATCCTTCTTTACCGATTCAACGGTATCAAAAGGGAATCCAATGATATAAGCAAGATGCGTCACAATGCCAACCCGGTGAAAAGAATCCACCAGCTCCCGGAATTCTCCGGTTTTGTTCTGGGTTTTTTGAACGGCCACAAGATTCGCCTCATTCAGACTTTCCATCCCGATAAAAACCGACTGGCATCCGGAGCGCGCCGCCTTCTCGACAAACCTCGGCACCTTATGGGACTGCGTATCAATCTGCATCAGATAATGAATACGCATGTTTTCTTTTTCCCGCATTTCGATCAACCCGTCCATGATCGATTCCCAGTTTTTGTTGCGGCAGAAGTTGTCATCCGTAAAAAAGTAATTGGTGATACCATGCGTATGAAAATTTTCACGAATTTTTTTGAGAATTTTTTCAACACTGCGATATCGCATCTTCCGTCCCTGGACATTAATGACCGTACAAAAACTACACCCAAACGGACATCCACGCCCGCAATCCAGGGTTCCGTAATGGCTTAATGCATAGCGCCGCATCGTTCCGGGAGGAACTTCGGGGATCGGTGCATCTGAAAGATCAGGGATATCATTTAAAAAATTGTAGACGGGGCGAAGCTTGTTTTCTATCGCATCACACAATAACATTTCCCAGTGGCCGCCTTCCCCTTCACCGGCAACCAGGGTCACCCCCGCGTCTCGTAATTCCTTCAGTTCCGGGGAAAGATCCGGCAAGGTCGCAAGAACTCCGCTCACATGAAAACCACCGATGAGTACGTCGATGCCACGTTCTCTCAG
>CAYULU010000007.1:0-24450 GCA_964445745.1 uncultured bacterium
GAGTTCGAAATGGGAATCTTTACGCAACTGACCCAGGACCATCTTGATTATCATGGAAGTATGGAACATTACTTTCAAACCAAACGTCAGTTTTTTGCGGATGAACCGTCGCCCCGACGGTTATTGCTCAACAAGGATTGCCCTTATGGCCAGAGGATGATTGAGGAGTTTCCCCGTGCCAGTACGTTTAGCGTTCTCGCCCCTGCCGATTATTATGTGAAAAACCTGAAGATGTCGTTGACGGGATCGACTTTTGATCTTTGTTTCCATCGAGAAAATCTGCCTTTCCAGATTCGGATGCCGATGCGCTATAACGTCTCTAATGTCTTGGCGGTCCTTGCGGCGATTGATCTTTTAGCGCAGGGGGAGAATGCCGGATTTAGGCTTGAAGATTTTCGCGGTATTTTAGAGGAAATACCGACCATCCCTGGACGTATGGAACGCGTAGGATTGGGGACGGATTTTACAGTCTTCGTAGATTACGCCCATACGCCTGATGCTGTTGAACAAGTCTTGGGGGATGCGAAACGAATGAATCCCAAAAAAATTCTGACCGTATTTGGCTGTGGCGGCGATCGGGACAAGGCGAAACGTCAGTTGATGGTGAAGAATGCTTGCCAATATTCTGACGTGGTTATCATGACATCCGATAATCCACGCACGGAGAGTCCTGAAGAAATTCTTCTCGATATGCGGAAAGGTTTGCCGCATCCCGTTCCTTCCCATCTGGGGGTCTACGAGATCATGGATCGCACCGAGGCGATCGAGAAGGCGGTGTCGTTGGCAAAAGCAGGGGACGCCGTTTTTATCTTGGGGAAGGGCCATGAAGATTACCAGATTCTTGGGGATGTTCGAATCCCTTTTAATGACCGTGAAGTAGTCGAGTCTGCCATTCGAAGAAAAAGCCGTGTTGCCTTATCCTGATGCGAGCCGAGTGCTCGCTACTCCCGCTGAATTTCCTGACGAGTCTTGTGCCATTCGAAGTTTCTCGATAGATACACGGACCCTTCGTGAGGGTGAACTTTTTATTGCGCTCCGCGGCGGCAGAAGTGATGGGCATGATCACGCAGTCGAGGCTTTTCGCCGCGGGGCTTCTGGCGCTCTCGTCCAAAAAAAAAGACAAGAAGTTGTGGTCAAGGCTTTGAGGCAGGCGGGATTGAGACCGCGGAACATTTTGGGTGTCGAGGATCCGGCGGTAGCGATGGCATCGCTGGCTCGTCATTATCGCGATGGGTTACCGGTGAAAACGATTGTAATTACTGGCAGTGTTGGGAAAACGACGACCAAAGAGTTTCTTCATTTTCTTTTGAAACAGAAATATCCAACGTTGGCTACGGCGGGTAATCTTAACAACCACCTGGGCGTTCCAATCATGATCTCACGGATTGAGCCGGATCACGCATTTGCCGTACTTGAAGCCGGAGCAAGTCATGCGGGCGAAATCGATTATCTTTCATCAATGATCCGTCCGATGGCAGCAATTTTGACGCCGATCGGACCGGCTCATCTGGAAGGTTTTGGAGTTTTGGAAAATGTTTACCGTGCGAAAACCGAAGTACTCCGTTATCTTTCAACCGATTCTCCGATGATCGTTCCGGACCATGACGAACGGTTACATCGACTTTTGCGTGCTTCAGGAAAGCGTTTTGTCCGAGCGGGTTCCTCGGCGCATGCGGATTACCGTTTTTCAGATGTGTGTGTGCAGAACGGTATGGTGAGATTTAAAGTGAATGAAACCTCAACGTTTTCGTTTCCCGGAAAGGCCCCCTTTCTTGCCCTGAATGCGACGTTGGCCATTGCGTTGGCAGACCAGTTGGGTGTTTCTATCGCGGAAATGCCCTCGGAGTGGGCTGGTCTCGAGCTTGTGTCAGGGAGATTTTGTGAAACCGTGTTGTCGAATGGTATTCGTGTGATTGATGACAGCTATAACGCCAGTCCTCTGGCATTCGCGACGGCGATTGAAGCTTTTCAGAAGATAACTGCCAACGGTAAAAAAATTCTTGTTTTTGCCGATATGCTGGAACTGGGAGCCGACGAGGATTGCTATCACAGGGAGATAGGGGAGAAAATAGCTTTGAGCGGGATTGACGTTGCTTACGCGTTCGGAGACTGCAGTCGAAATAGCATTAATGTTATTCACGAAAGATCCCGGGACATTCTTGATGCCCGTCATTTTCCCTCTGCGGATGATCTGATGAGCGAGCTGGAGAAGGTTCTGAGACCGGGTGATCTGGTGCTTCTCAAAGGGTCCCGCGGGATGCGCGTCGAAAAAGTATTCGCAGGTATCAAACGGATTGGTTTTTAACAAAAAAAGAAAAAGATGCTTTATTTTATCCATCAATTTTCAGACATTTCGATGATCTTCAATCTCTTCCGCTATATCACGTTTCGCTCGGCGGGGGCGAGCATTACGGCTTTTTTTCTCTGTCTTTGGTTCGGCCCTGTCTGCATTAGATGGCTCAAAAAGTTAAAGGCTGTGACGGATCAGGAACGCGAGCATGTCGAATCGATCCATCACTTGTACAAAGAGAAAAAAAACATTCCCATGATGGGCGGTGTCCTGATTGTGGGGAGCGTCCTTGCATCGGTGCTTTTGTGGGGGAATTTAACGAATCGTTTCGTGTGGCTCATCCTTTTTGTCATGTTGTGGTTTTCTGCCGTTGGTTTTATCGATGACTGGCTCAAGATGCGTGAAAAGAATTCGCACGGGCTTAGTTCCTTCACCAAACTGATTGGGCAGGTTCTGGTGGGGCTTGCGTTAGGGGTTTATCTTTACATGGATCCCAGTTTCAGCAAGTGGCTCTACGTGCCACTTTTGAAAACGCCGGCATTTCATCTTGGACTTTTTTTTATTCCGTTTGTGATCCTGGTTTTGGCAGGTTCTTCGAATGCACTCAACCTGACGGATGGCTTGGATGGTCTGGCGATTGGCTGTACGATGTTCACCGCAACAACATTTGCTGTGATTACGTATGTGACAGGGCATATTGGATTTGCGAATTATCTGCAAATTCCCTACATGCCGCAGACGGGTGAACTTACGGTCTTTTGTGCTGCTCTTGCGGGTGCAAGCGCGGGTTTTCTCTGGTTTAATTCCTATCCGGCCGAAGTGTTTATGGGGGATACAGGATCGCTCTCGATGGGAGGAGCTATCGGGACGATTGCGGTGTTGGTTAAAAAGGAACTTCTTCTTGTGATTATCGGCGGTGTTTTTGTCTGGGAGGCGGTTAGCGTTATTCTCCAGGTGATGAGCTTTAAACTCACAAAAAAAAGAATTTTCCTCATGTCCCCGTTTCATCATCATCTTCAGCGATTGGGATGGCCTGAATCTAAAATTACGACCCGATTGTGGATCATTGCATTTATTCTCGCGATCATTGGTCTGAGTTCGTTAAAGGTTCGCTGAGATGAAGGAGATGAAGCGATGCGTTGGGGTTCTTGGTCTCAAAGAGACAGGTTACCTCAGTTCACTCTACCTTGCGGGGCAGGGTTACAAGGTTTTTGCGACAGATCTCTCATCGGATGATACCGTCAAAAAACATGCAGAGAATCTTCGGTTGAAGGGGATTGAAGCTGAATGCGGCGGGCATTCAATGGAACAAATAATATCCCAGGATTGGTTCCTGATATCACCGGGTATCCCCCCGGCCTCCGAGCTTTATCAAAAAATAATCGCTACCGGAAAGCCGGTACACAGTGAAATTGAGGTCGCAAGCTGGTTTTCTCAAGCAAAATCAGTGATTGCCGTGACGGGTTCGTGCGGAAAAACGACTTTGGCGACATTGATTACCATGCTTATCGAGACGGCGGGGGGGAAAGCGGTTCTTTGTGGAAATATTGGGAACCCCTGGATCGGTGAATTGGCCCGGATCGACCGCGATACAACCGTGGTCCTGGAAGTCAGCTCCTTCCAGTTAATGCACTGTTCGTATTTTTCACCCGAGGTCGGGATTTTGCTGAATGTTTATCCCAATCACATGGATTGGCATCACGACATGACGGAATACGCGAATGCCAAGCTTATGCTTTTTAAAAGCATGAGAAGTTCCGGGGCGATGATCTGCCGGAAAAAAGACGAAAGGGCATTCTTTCCGGATTTCAGGACAGCCGCAAAGCGGGTCTATTTTGATGGAGGCAGAGATGAAGATCCCAACTGTGCCGCATTGCTTTGCGTTGCCGACGCCTTGGGTATTTCTGAACAAAAAGCTCGGCTGGTTTTTGCTGGTTTCTCCGGAATTGAGCACCGGTTAGAAAAATTTTTGACTCACAACGGAACGGTTTTTATCAATGATTCAAAGTGTACGACGCCAGCTTCCCTGGTGTGGGCACTTGAGAAGTTCGAAGACGGCACCGTTGTTCTTGTCTGCGGAGGGAAGGCCAAAAGCAGTGATTTTGGAACATTGAAAGATTTGGTCGCGAAGAAGGTGAAATGCGTGATTCTTATCGGAGCCGCACGTCACATGATTCGTGACTCTTGGAGCGGCGCGACCGAGATACTTGAAACCGCGGATTTTGATGAGGCTTGTGATTGGGTTGTCGAAAAATCCGGTCCTGGGGATGTTGCCCTTTTGTCGCCGGCCTGTGCAAGTTTTGACATGTTTAAAAATTATCAAGATCGGGGAAGAATTTTTAAAGAAAAAATCCATCAAAGGATGAAAATCAACGGGGCGGGGATTCGGTTGAAATGCGAAAATTAATTATGATGCCGCTTGATTTTTTCGGCAGTAATTTTGAGGGCGAAGGGCATGTCTAAAGAGTCGCGGATTCTCTTCATCGTGACGTACCTTTTAGTGGCCATTGGGGTCGTCATGATTTACAGCTCCAGCGCCATATTGGCACATGAAAAATATCACAGCGCCGAATACTTTTTATACCGGCAGATTTTTTTTGTGTTGCTCGGCACGGTCGGATTTTTTATTGCGGCGTCCCTACCGGTTAAATTTTACAAAAATAATGCCCGGGTTTTTATGCTTCTGGCTATTTTCCTGCTTCTAACTGTTTATCTTCCGGGGATCGGACGATCGGCGGGCGGTGCCCGTCGATGGATTTACCTCGCGGGTATCCAGTTTCAGCCGGTGGAGTTTGCCAAGCTAGCCTGCTGTATTTATCTCGCAGATTACCTGTCCCGAAAAATAGCCGTGGTCCAGAAGGGGAATATCGGTATCTTTTTGCCGCCGATTATTTTGACGGGTATTTTGTGTGTCTTGACCATTCTTGAGCCGGACCTCGGCTCGACGGCACTGCTGGCGCTTGTCATGGCGATCATCTTCTTTGTGACGGGTATCCGGTTGCGCTATATTGCCGGTGTGGCAATCGTTTTTGCAGTCGCGCTTTATGTGCTGATTTTAATGAAACCTTATCGAATGAGCCGGATGCAGGCTTACCTCAACCCGTGGCAGGATCCCCAAGGTTCAGGGTTTCAAATTATTCAGTCCTTTCTTGCCTTTGCCCTTGGAGGGCTTAAGGGGGTGGGGCTTGGAGAAAGCACGCAAAAACTTTTTTATCTTCCCTCGAGCCATAATGATTTCATCCTAGCGGTGATTGCGGAAGAAATGGGCCTTTTGGGAGTTCTTTTTGTGACCGCGCTTTATGCCGTTTTTTTTATCTGTTGCATCCGCATGGCCAAGCGTACGGATCAGCCGTTTGAAAAAATTCTGATCACAGCGTTAATGCTGGTTATTATCCTGCAAACGCTCATTCATATGATGGTCGCGACCGGTCTCGTTCCGACGAAAGGTCTGCCGCTTCCGTTGGTAAGTTACGGGGGAAGCTCTATTGTTCTGAATCTGATTACGGTGGGCGTCCTGGTGTCTGTGGATCGCCGCCGACCGTCTCGCGGCCAATTGAAATGAACTTGCCTCATCTCTCGGGCGGAGAAACTTTGAAGGTGGCCGTGTATGCGGGGCCGACCGGGGGACACTTGTTCCCGGCACAGGCCTTTGCGGAATCGTTTCGGGATCGATGCTCTGGAAGTCGACTGGAACTTGTGACCAGCATGCGAGCGAAAAAACTTGCCGTTCGTTTCCCGAAAGGTCTTTTTGATGCCGTTCATTATCTTCCTGATTTTGGTCTGCCGAATCGGTTGCTTTCGTTTCAATCGTTGAAACCTCTTTTCCTTGCGCCGTATCTTTTGGCGCGATCTTTTTTTTACTTGAGGAATTTTAAGCCTGATCTTTGTGTGGGGTTTGGCAGTTTTGTTTCGTATCCCGGCATGAGACTGGCTAGATTTTTGGGGGTTCCAACACTTTTGCACGAGCAAAATCGATATGCGGGGAAGGCGACGCGTTGGCTCGTACGGCATGCGGATGCGGTGGCTGAAAGTTTCGAAGGGACAAATTTCTCGGCGGTCGTGCGCTGTCTTCGTACGACCGGGTTACCCTTGCGAAAACTTATTCTGAATGACGGATTTCACGGTACAAAGCAATCGGATCAAATTCGGATTCTTGTGATGGGAGGGTCGCAAGGAGCGCGTGGGTTAAACAGGGCGGTACTCGATTGTTGGGCGGTGCTCAGCGATGAAGAAAAAAATAAATTTGCCGTAACACATATTACAGGCGATAAAGAAACGGAGAACGTTGCAGAGCAGTACAGAAAATTGGGGGTTTGTAGCAGAATTTATCCGTTCTATGAAAATATGGCTGAGCTTTTTCGGGATTGTGATCTGGCCGTGACGCGTGCCGGAGCGAATACTCTTTTTGAGCTGGCTTTTTATGGGCTCCCGGCCTTTGTCGTTCCTTTTCCCTATGCAGGCGGGCATCAAAAGCTAAATGCCCGGGCTTTTGCCCAACACGGGGCCTTGGAGTTTCACGATGAGAATGAATGGGTGGGTGACTGGTTGGCTGATAAATTACGTGGTGTTTTGGAAGATAAGATCCAGCTTGAAACAATGTCGGCCGCGATGAAAAATCTTGCGCGGCCCAAAGCGGGGGATCATCTCGTAGAGATCTCCTTGGAGCTGTTAGAAAAATATGACGATCGTTCATGAAGATATTGTCGTTGGGTGCCGGGAAGCTTATCTGATTGGTATCGGAGGGGCGGGGATGAGCGGGTTGGCACGAATCCTCAAGCACCTCGGGCTTGCGGTGGGAGGTTCGGACCGCAAGGAATCTTCTGTGACCCGAAATCTTCGAAACAACGGCATCGGCGTCCGGATCGGGCAAGAGGAAATAGGCCTGGGTTCAGCCGATCTTGTGATCTATTCATCGGCGATTAGCAAGAATCACCTTGAATTGGCTGAGGCTCGACGTCTGGGACGAAAAGTTTATCACCGTGCGGAAGTGCTTGCATCGCTGATGAATCATGCCGATACCGCGCTGGGCGTCCTGGGGACTCATGGTAAAACGACGACCAGTGCTATGCTGTCTTTTGTTCTATCGCGAATCGGTGCGGACCCGACGTGTTTTGTCGGAAGCGACATGATTAACTTTGGAACGAATGTTGTTGCTGGGGGGAGAAAATACTGGGTTTCGGAAGTGGATGAAAGTGATAGCTCTCATGAATATTATGCCCCCCATTATGCCGTGATCACCAATCTTGAACCGGAACATATGGAGCATTATCAGAGCTGGGAAAATCTTCAGGGGTCTTTCCGGCGGTTTCTTGCTCAGCTTCACCACCCGGGTCTTGTCGCGTATTTCGGTAACGATCCGGTTCTTTGCCAGATTGTGAAAGAGAGCGGTCGACCTTCTGTTCGATTTGGGTTTACAGAAGATTGTGACTTTACCGCCCAGAACGTGCGGCCACTTCCCTATGGATCCGAGTTTGATCTCTGGGAGGAGGGGTTCTTCAGCCGCTCGGTACGTCTTTCGGTGCCCGGGCGTCATAACGTGGCGAATGCGCTAGCCGTTATCAGTCTACTTTCTCAAATGGGTTTTGATATGGATCTTGCCGCGGATATTTTGTCGGAGTTTAAAGGGACGAAAAGACGCATGGAGGTGAAGTGGCAGTCGTCCCAGTTTATTGTTCTCGATGACTATGCGCATCATCCGACCGAGGTCAAAGCCGTTCTCAAAGCGCTTCGGGAGACGGGGAAATATGTGCGCGTCATTTTTCAGCCCCACCGGTTCAGCCGCACGCAACATCTTTACCGGGATTTTGCCCATGCATTTGATGATGCCGATGAGGTTTTACTGACAGATATTTATAGTGCGGGTGAAGATAACCCGTATGGGATCAGCGTCGACAGGATTGCCCAGGAAGTTGTTGCTTCGGGCCACTCGAATGTCCGGATTGTGCACAGAGAACAGATTATTCCTTATCTTCAGACACATCCGTTGGTCGACGGGGTGATGGTGTTTATGGGGGCAGGCGACATTGGAGAACTGGCGAATGAATTTGTCGGAGGGATTGGGATTCATGTGTGAATGTTAGTTCTTCGGGAGCTTTTTATTTTTTATCTGTAGTAATTTAATTGATGGGTGTATCGTTAATATTTTTACCGTCCTATTTGTGACTGATCTGAAAGCGAAAAAGAATGACCAAGACATTAACTCTAGCTTCGAAGTTCTCTCACCTTCAAAAAATCAAAGTGGGAGTTGTCTGTGGCGGCACCTCCGCCGAGCGAAAAATTTCAATCCGCTCGGGTTGTGGGGTTTTAAAATCTCTCGTTGGGGCCGGGATTCAGGCGGAACGATTGGATCCTGCAACCAAAACTTTTTGGAAAAAAATAGAAAATTTTGATATTCTTTTTTTAGTGTTGCATGGAAACGGGGGAGAGGACGGATCGATTCAGGCGATTTTGGAACGCCGAGGAATTCCTTTTACGGGGTCCGGTTCGAAGGCGTGCCGAAAAAGTTTTAATAAACTAGTCACGAAAAAGTATTTGCAAAAGTGGAAGATACCGACGCCGTCTTATACTGTCCTTTCCCAAAAGGAGTGGAAGAAACGGGCGGCCCTTTTTTCGGCGCCCTACTTTGTGAAGCCCCTGGATGGTGGGTCGAGCCAGGGGGTATTTCCGGTTGAAGATTTTAGGAAATCCGCCGAAACAATATGCAACTCGTTAGCTCGGCACCAACGGCTTCTAATTGAAAAGAGAATCTTTGGACGGGAACTGACCTGTGGTATTCTTGCTAACCGGGCACTGCCGGTTATTGAAGTCCGTCCCCGGCGGTCTTTTTATGATTATAAGGCGAAGTACACCCGTGGCATGACCGAATATCTGGTACCGGCTCCGATCCCGAATCGAGTTGCATCAAAAGTGATGAGACTTTCAGAAGAAGTGTACCGGGCAATGGGGTTGGAAGATTTTGCCCGGGTCGATTTTATGTTAGATGAGCAAAATAAGCCGTATGTGCTCGAAGTGAATAGTATTCCCGGTATGACGGAGTTGAGTTTGTTACCCAAGGCGGCGCAGACCGCGGGAATTAGCTACGATGAGGTTTGTTTGACGATCTTGGCTAAATCGCTGAAGCGTTTTCAAGGAAGATAATTTATGGGCCGAAAAAAAAATAAAAGAGGAAAGAAAAACGGTTTTTGGACCAGTGTTTCGATGTTTATTGTTCTGATGGCCAAGCACGTTATTCCATTGATGCTGATTGTGGCGGCTTTTTTATTTGGAGCCGTCGGTGTCTGGAAGGTTTTGCTGGCCGACACGCATCTCCGGATTGCCGAGATTCGCGTCGTACCCTCCGACGTCTTGACGTCTGCCCACATCAAGGTCCTAGAAGATAAGCTGATTGGAAAAAATATCATTGGGGTTGATCTTAGAAAGGTCGAGTCTGAAATCGAACTGGGACCGGGCGCTAAAAGTGTCCGGGTGGTCCGGGAATTGCCGTCGACGATCCGGATTGAAATCGAGAAAAGGAAACCTGCTGCGAATATGCTTTTAAAACCGAGGGGAGCTTACGGAATTGTTGCGGACGATGGCATTATTATCGCAACCAGTAATGTGATGGAACCGGCTTGGGTGCTGGTCGAGAATTTTTCGGAGCCGATTCAAGAGCCGAAAATCGGGGCCAAAATTCAGAATAAAGGATTCCCCGAGGCGCTAAAATTTTTGAAAGAATATGAGAAATATGACCTGTCTCGGAAAGAACGGATTACGCGCGTTATGCTAGATCCTTACGGGAACGTTACTGTGAGACTTGGTGAAGGGCCGGATTTTCAGCTGGGAAGGCGGCCTACGGAGAAGTTTTCCATGCTTTCCAAAGCGATGTATCTTTTTAAAACGGAGTCTCGGGAGGGTGTTGACTATATGGATCTCCAGTTTGACAGGATTGCCGTGAAGAGGAAACAACCGTGACTTTGCCTCTTGATCTTAAGCAGAAATGTCTTGTTCTTTATGTCGGGACTCGCAAACTGGTGGCGTTGCTTGCGGATTTGCGGGAATCGCAACCCCGGGTTTTACACAAGGAAGAAATCCTTTTTCCGGATGGCTTTGAAAAAGGCTACGTGTGTAATCTTCAAAATGCAGCGGTCTCCCTTGAGAAAATAATGGGTACCCTTTTGCCGCCGGAGGCTTGGGAGCATGTGTCTGTTTATGTGGTGTTGGGAAACCGGGGTTTCAAGCTTTATCGTTTTTCAAGCTGTGAATATTATGCGCCTGATAAAAGGACGATAAGCTCTCATGAAGTGCAGTCAGTCGTGCAGCAGACACGGAGTGTTGCGATGCTTCCTTTGAGCGAATCGATTTTGCAGGCAGTGCCGGAATCGTTTTTGGTCAATGATATGGCGGCCGTACGAAACCCGGTGGGACTTGAAGCCGAGCGTCTCGGAGTGACGCTTCAGCTTTACACCATGGATTTTCAAAATTTTCGAAATATTGTTAAGGCTTTTGAGGCGATTGATGTGGATGTGTGTGGCTATTTTCCCAAGGCGCTGACCGTAGCGGAATCCGTTTTGACCGACACGGAAAAACAGGAAGGTGTTTTGATCATCGATATAGGGGATGATGCGGCCCAGCTGGTTTTGTGGAAGAACGGGTACCTTGCGGGAATTCGCAGTCTTCCAACCGGGGGTTCGGAACTAACACGTTGCATTGCCAGAGATTATCACATCGCGGAACGGGATGCTGACAAGGTAAAATTTCAATTTGCGACGTTGGATGAATCGGAACGGGTGAGTGAGGAGCTAGTCCCGCTTGTCATGCGCAATGAAAAGGTACAGCAATCGGTTCGTCGTCAGGAGTTTCTGGATCGTTTTTTTACGTACGCCAGAGACTGGATGAACGGAATTCTTCAGGAGTCCAAAAAATTTGCAGAGGAGGAGGGTGTTCGCCATCCTCACATGGTATTTACAGGCGGTTCGGTGATGATGGACGGGTTTCTCGAGTGGATACTGAAGGAGTTTGGCGTTGAAGGGAGGATTGGTGTTAGCCGCCAGATTGAGGCTCCCCAGGAAATTATTCGTGACCCTTCGCTTGCTCCGGCGACTGGTATGTTACGCTGGATTATGACTGGCAAGCAGGAGAATGAAGCCCTCTTTACTTCCCGAAGTTTTACGGCGCGTACGATCGCGGCGGTTCGCGCATGGTTTACGAATTATTTTTGAGTCGTAAACTTAAAACGTTCTATCAAAAAATATTTTTTTCAGTATAATCACAACTCTTCTATTATTTTTTCAGGAGTGACAAAATGACGGTCGATACAACTTCAAAAAAACTTCCGCTTCACGAAGAGCATCTTTCACGGGGCGCCCGCATGGGTGACTTTGGAGGATGGATTGTTCCCCTGTACTATACGAGTATTATCGAAGAGCACGCAACGGTTCGTACCCAAGCCGGAATTTTTGATATATCGCATATGGGGGAATTTCTGGTTGAAGGCCCGGGCGCCCTTGCTTACCTTGAAAGATATCTTCCTCGCAAGATTGCTCCGGTCAAAAATCAGCAGGCGATCTATATGCCTCTGGTGAATGAGCGCGGGGGAATGGTCGACGATATTATCCTTTACCGAGTCAAAGACGACCGTTTTTTGATCATCGTAAATGCAGGTAATATCGACAAAGATTATGAATGGTTTTTAGATCGGGTGACGGACGGAGTGACGTTGATGAACGTTTCGGCAGAGTACGGATTGCTTGCGGTTCAAGGTCCGACAAGTTCCGCGATTATCGCGACTGCTTTTGGTGCCTTTTTTCGTGATATCCCACGTTTCCAGTACCGGGATTTTGAAGGCGGGATGATGGCGCGGACAGGTTACACAGGAGAAGATGGTTTTGAAATTATGGTGCCCACCGCTCGATTGAAGTCGGTCTGGGACGCTCTTTTTATAGCCGGAGAAAAAAAAGGATTAAAACCGGTTGGTTTTGGGGCGCGAGATACGTTACGCCTTGAGGCTGCGATGCCCCTTTATGGCCATGAACTGACGGACGAAATCACACCGCTTGAGGCTGGTCTAGGTTGGGCGCTGGATCTTGGGAAATCCATGTTTCCGGGAAGTGAGACTCTGCGAAGTCAGATGAGCTTAGGGGTTCAAAGGAAACGGATTGGATTTGAAATGGTGGATCGCGGAATTCCGCGGCAAGCATGTGAAATCCACAAGGACGGCAAGCAAATTGGCTGGGTGACAAGCGGAAGTTTCATCCCTCCCGCTGGAACAATCGCAGGTCGGAATATTGGGATGGGGTATGTCTCTTCTGCCGAGGCGCGGGAAAACAATGAAATCAGTATTGTCATTCGCGGTCATTCTTTGAAAGCACGCGTAGTTTCCCTACCTTTTTACAAGCGGAAATAGTAGAATACGGCCCTCAAAAAGGGGACAGACAACTTTTTGAAATACAAAAGTGGTCTGTCCCCCTGTCATTATAAAATCGATGGAGGTTAAAATGAATTTTCCTGAAAATCTTCGTTACACCAAAACCCATGAATGGATTTCCCTCACTGGGAATAAGGCGCGGGTGGGCGTTACCGAATACGCTCAAAAAGAAATTTCTGATGTTGTGTTTGTTGAGTTGGCTAAAAAAGGGCATCCTGTTCAGCAGGGGAAAGCGGCGTCTGTTGTGGAGTCGGTCAAGGCGGCCTTTGATATTTATGCGCCAGTTTCAGGTACGATCACGGATGCCAATAAAGCGCTTGAGTCAAACCCGGGGCTTGTGAACCAGGATCCGTATAACGACGGCTGGCTCTTTGAGCTTGAAGTGTCGGATCTTTCATCGGTCGATACCCTTATGACTTCGGTTCAGTATTCGGCATTTGTCCAATCTGAACCTACTCACTGATTGTCTTCTGACGATGCCTTACCTTCCATACACGGAACAAGAGAAAAAAGAGATTTTTCGGGAGATTGGGGTCACATCACTTGATGATCTGATACAGTCGATACCTTCTTCCCTTCGTCATCCTCAAATGCTGATCCCTCAAGGATTGAGTGAGCTTGAGGTTCAACAAAAGGTTTTGAAACTGGGAAGTCGCAACATTGCGACGAACGATTTTCTCAGCTTCCTTGGTGCCGGGAGCTACGAACACTTTATCCCCTCAGCGGTCCAGGACATGGTGGCTCGACAGGAATTTGTCACGGCGTATACTCCGTATCAGCCTGAAGCATCCCAGGGGACTCTCCAGGTTATTTTTGAATACCAGAGCTTGATGGCAGAACTTACCGGTCTCGCGGCCTCGAATGCGTCTCATTATGATGGGGCGACAAGCCTGGCCGAATCGGCGCTCGTTGCTTTGAAACAAACAGATCGAACGAAGATCCTCGTCGCGAGATCGCTCCACCCGCACTATCGCGATGTGATCCGGACTTATCTGGCAAGGAGTTCGTATCAAATCGAGGAATTTGGTTTTCTGGCTCACGGCGGATTGGATCTTGAGTCGCTCCAAAAAAAACTGACTCCCGATGTTGCGGGCGTTATTTTGCAGACTCCGAATTTTTTCGGTGGGGTCGAAGACTTAAGCGGCGTCTCTGACCGTGTGCATGCTAATGGATCGCTCCTGATTGTCTCTGGGCATCCGCTTTCTTTTGCGTTGTATCGATCTCCGGGGGAGTGGGGCGCAGACATTGCGGCTGGTGAAGGACAACCTTTGGGAATGCCGCTTGGTTTTGGAGGGCCTTATCTCGGGTATTTTGTTACCTCTCAATCGTTGCTCCGACGCATTCCGGGTCGCATCACCGGATTGACTGAAGATGCTGACGGGAAACGGGCGTTTTGTCTTACGCTCCAGGCCCGGGAACAGCATATTCGAAGGGAGCGAGCAGGGTCCAATATTTGTTCCAATCAGGCCTTATGCGCGCTCGCGGCATGTGTTTACATGACGTTCCTTGGAAAACAAGGAATGCGGGAGGCTGCCGAGCTTAATGTTGACCGCGCTCATTATCTTCGCGAGAGAGTGTCAAAAATCAAAGGGTTTAAGGTGGATCTCGAAAGGCCTATTTTTAACGAGTTTATGATCCATTGTTCACGTCCAGTGGCTGAAATTTACAAGAAAATGATGGCGGCTCATATTTTCCCCGGTGTTGGGTTGGGTGATTATTATCCCGAGTTTAAGGACTGTCTTCTGGTTTGTGCGACGGAAACGAAGACGGGTGAGGATCTTGACCGGTTTTTGGAGGTGCTTTCCAAATGTTGATTTCCAGTGATGACCGATTGAGTTTTGAGAAAAGCCAGCCTGGCCGCAGGAGTGTGACACTTCCGAAAGGACGGCTCTCTGCTCCTTTGATCGCTTCCCAGGTATCCCGTCAGAGTGAGTTAGCTTTTCCGGAAATGAGCGAGCTTGATGCTGTCCGGCACTTTATTAATTTGTCCCGAAAAAACTTTTCGGTGGATACGCATTTTTATCCTCTCGGAAGTTGTACGATGAAGTACAACCCCAAGGTCAATGAATGGGTTGCACGCCAGGAAAAATTCACAAACCTCCATCCGCTTCAGCCTCTGGAAACAGCCCAAGGGATGTTGCAGGTTCTTTGGGAGCTGGAAGATGCTCTGAAAGAGATTACGGGTATGGACCGGTTTACGCTTCAGCCTGCGGCGGGTGCGCACGGAGAACTGACGGGGATTATGCTGGTTCGTGCTTACCATGCCTCTCGGGGAGATTTAAACCGTAACAAGGTGATCGTTCCGGATTCTAGCCACGGCACGAATCCCGCGACAGCTGCCTTGGTGGGCTACCATGTTGTTGAAGTTGCTTCCAATGGGCGCGGGCGAGTGGATCTCAATAATCTTAAAAAAGTATTAGACGATCAGGTTGCTTGTCTTATGCTAACCAATCCGAATACGCTGGGTGTTTTCGAGGAAAATATTCTTGAAATCGCAAAGCTTGTACATGAGAAGGGCGGGCTTCTCTATTACGATGGTGCGAATTTAAATCCGCTTCTTGGAATTGTGCGCCCAGGTGATATGGGATTTGATATTGTCCACGTCAATCTCCATAAAACCTTTTCGACTCCGCATGGCGGTGGCGGACCGGGGGCGGGTCCGGTGGGAGTCAAAAAACATTTAATTCCGTTTTTGCCTGAGCCGCTTGTTGAAAAAACAAAAGATCGCTATGTCTGGGCCCAGCATTCGGAAAAAAGCATCGGTCGTATGAAATCTTTTCACGGGAATGTGGGGGTTCTTTTGCGTGCCTACGCCTATCTAAGGGTTCTCGGAAGAGAGGGCGTGATGAGGGTAAGCGAAGGTGCCATTTTGAATGCGAATTATTTGCGAGAAAAATTAAAAAATGTTTTTCAAGTGGCCGTCAATGAACCTTGCCTTCATGAATTTGTGCTCTCTCTCAAGAAGGCCGTTGAGCAGGGGGTCCATGCCGGCGATGTCGGTAAGAGGTTGCTTGATTTTGGGTTTCATGCTCCCACGGTTCATTTTCCGTTGGTGGTGGCTGAAGCGCTGATGATTGAGCCGACCGAGACGGAAAGCCTGGAAACACTGGATCTCTTTGTTGAGGCGATGAAACGAATCGCTTCCGAAATTGAAAATGAGCCTGATAAGGTAAAAAATGCTCCTTTCACCTTACCGGTTCGCCGCCCCAATGATGTGCTGGCCGCGCGAAAGCCGATTCTCACTTATCGTGATCTTTGCCGGACAAAAAAAACTACGGAAATTGCCGCATGAGTCGACATGGGGATCCAAGGGTTCCTATTTTTTGCTTGCCTGTCTCGCGGGGCGGCGGGTCGTCGTTAGCCTCTGATCGATAGAGTACCGTATGCTCTGGAAACGGTTGCCAACCCTCAGCGCGCCGATGTCGCTGCAAATGGCGCTCGATGAAATATTATTCGACCGGTTTAAGCAAAATCCCCGTTCTGGAGCGGTGCTACGTTTTTACCATTCGTCATCTCCCTGGATTACTGTGGGCTACTCATTTAAGACGAAAGAAAATCTGCAGAGTTCCGAACTTATAAGGGCCCATTCGGGAGTTCCTCTGGCTTGCCGGATGACAGGGGGAGGGTGTGTGTTGCATGGAGAAGATCTTATTTTTAGTTTAATTGCCTCCTGTGCGGAGATCCCATGGTTTCAATCTGTGAAAGAAAGTTATGCCGCTATCCACCATGTGGTAAAGATGGGGATCGGAAGTCTTGGTATGGAAACTCGATTTTATGAGGACGGCGAAGGACTTCCGAAAGGAGCCGATTGTTTCAGTTATCCGGTTGCCCGGGATCTTTCCCTGGGAAACCGGAAGGTGGCAGGAGGGGCCCAAAAAAGGTCAGAAGGTGTTCTTCTCCATCACGAGTCCATTGTCCTCCCTCGGCACGTGAACGCCGGCGATCTGGCGCGTGCGATACAAACGGGATTTGAAAAAAAATTTAATGTTGTTTTTGAACTTGTGGATTTTGATCCAGATATTTATTTTGAATCGGAAAGGAACTGCTCAACGTTATAGATTCTCGGATCCCCGGCTGATTATCAGGGGGATTGAGGGTGTCTCGCCATGATGGAAGAACGAAACGAATATCTAAAAAAGATTGAATTGCTTGTGGAACAGAACCCGGACTATAAGCTTGAGGCTTATACGTTTGTGCTTGCGGCACTCCATGATACAGTGTCGAAATTAACAAAGCCTCGGCACGTTGCCGGGAAGGAGCTTCTCGAAGGCATCCGTCAATATGCCCTTCGGCAGTTTGGCCCAATGGCCCTGACGGTCATTCGGTATTGGGGGGTTCGTGAGACACTTGATTTCGGGAAGATCGTTTTTCGTCTCGTTGAATCGAAACTGCTTAGCAAACAGCCTCAGGATCAACTCGAGGATTTTATGAACGGGTATGATTTTGAGGAAGCCTTTGGGAAATATAAAATAGACGATGAATCCCTGTGATGAGATTATTAACCCAAGGACAGCATCCCAAAAAACTTTATGCCTTGACCCGGTCGGTTTCCCCGAAAAGAAATGACTGATATTCTTTCGACACTTAATTCGACTCAGCGTGAAGCCGTCACCTGGCCCAAAGAGACTCCGCTTTTGATTTTGGCGGGTGCCGGAAGCGGGAAAACCCGGATTCTTACCCATCGGATTGCGCATCTCATTACACAAGGAGTCCCCGGGTTTCATATTTTAGGCGTGACTTTTACCAATAAAGCGGCTGGTGAAATGCGTTCCCGCGTCGAAAAACTGACACAGCAGCAGGTCTGGATCAGCACGTTTCATTCGACGTGTCTCAGAATACTGCGCCAGGATTCCTCTGCCATTGGCATGGATCCGAAATTTATCATTTATGATGAATACGACCAGCTTCAGATCATTAAGGAATGCCTCAAGGATCTCAGCCTCGATGAGAAAAAAGTTCACCCGAAAGGGGTTCGTGAGGAAATTCAAAGGGCAAAAGATTACCTCCTGACACCGCATCAGTTTTCAGAGAAGGCCATGGATCTTTACCAAGATTCAGTGTCCAGGATCTACTTGCTGTATGAAGAGAAGATGAAAAGGCTCAAGGCATGCGATTTTGGAGATTTGATTATGAAAACCGTCGTGCTCTTTGACCGCGCGCCGGAGGTGTTAAAGTCATGGCAAAACCGCTTTCAGCATATTCTGATTGATGAGTATCAGGATACGAATCATGCCCAATACCGGTTTGTGAAACAGCTCGCTTCGGCGCACAAAAGAATTACAGTGGTGGGAGATCCCGACCAGTCAATCTATGCATGGCGTGGAGCGGACATCAAGAATATCCTCAATTTTGAAGGCGATTATTCCGATTGCGGCATGATCAGGATGGAACAAAACTATCGGTCGACGCCCGTCATCCTTGAGGCGGCCAATCAGCTGATTCGGAACAACCAGATGAGAAAACCCAAAGATCTCTGGACCGAAAAAAAAGGAGGTGAAAAAATCGAGCTTTATGATGCGGAAGATGAGACCGATGAGGCGATGCACGTGGTGTCGAATGTGATTCGACATCGTACCCAGGGCACACCTCTTGGGGAGCAGGTTGTTTTTTACCGAATCCATGCTCAGTCCCGAGTCCTGGAAGACCATCTTCGTCGTGCGAACATCCCCTACAAGATTGTCGGCGGGGTACGGTTCTATGATCGTAAAGAGATCAAGGATGTGATTGCCTACTTGCGGTTGATTGCGTATCCTTCGGATGAGCTGAGCTTGAAGCGGGTGATTAATGTGCCGGCTCGAGGGATCGGGAAAAAAGCTATGGAGACACTTGAGCGCGAAGTGGCCCGGTTTCGAAATCTTGAAAAGGCGACGCCGGAGTCCCTGTCGACGGTCACGAATCTGGATTCTCGGGCGGTTAGGGACGAGGTTCAACCCGGATTGTCTACCTGGGATTCTGTGCTATCAAATATTGCGAAGATTGAGGGACTTTCACCGCGGGTTAAAAAAAATCTTGCGGATTTTTACGCTTTGATCAGAAATCTTAGAAGAAAAATAAGCGCGCTTTCGGTAAAGGAACTTCTGGAACAGGTGCTGGAGGGATCCCGTTACGTTGCGGAGCTTGAGGCTGAGCATACGGCGGAAGCCGAGACGAGGATTGAAAATATCCAAGAGTTTTTCAGTGTAATCGAAGATTTTGAGGAGCAGGGAAGCTCTCTATCAGATGATGCTGTGGGGACCGTTTCATTAACACCCTTAGAGTCATTTCTTGAATCGATCGAACTTGTGACCGACCTTGATGCATGGGATTCGGGGAAGGATGTGTTGACATTGATGACGCTTCATACGGCGAAGGGTCTTGAGTTCCCGGTGGTACATATGGTCGGTCTCGAAGAGGGGATTTTCCCTCATGTGAACTCCTATCTTGGTTCAGCGGATGAGATTGAAGAAGAACGGCGGCTTTGCTATGTGGGGATTACACGTGCCCGTGAGTCTCTTCACATGTCCTATGCTGCGGCCCGCCGTCTTTATGGGGCCATACACCATAATCTTCCCTCAAGATTTTTGACGGAGATCCCTTCCCACTTTTTCAAGACGGCCCGACGAAATACGCGTTATGAGGATGATCGAAATGAATTGATTGATTCCCGGATTGAAGATGATCCTGTCATCGATTTTGATTAAGAGTAAAATGAGTTGTGATGGAAAAGCGGTAAGAATTTGTATAAGATAGCGCCCTAAGTGGACGAATGCCCCCGTGGTTGGATCAGCCTAAGGTAAAATAGATGAAACAAAAAGACTATTATCAGGTGCTGGGAGTTTCGGAATCTGCGACCGCAGACGAGATGAAGAAAGTGTATCGAAAACTGGCGGTCAAATATCATCCCGATAAAAATCCGGGCAATAAAGAGGCTGAAGCTAAATTTAAGGAGATTTCCGAAGCTTATTATGTATTGAGTGATGAAAAACGGCGCAAGCAGTATGATCAGATGCGGAAGTTTGGCGGGGGTTTTCAAGGGAATTACGCCGGAGCGCAGGGTTTTGATTTTGAGGAGCTTCTCCGGCAGTTTTCCGGAAAAGGGGCGCGCGCTCAAGGCCGATACTCGGCTTTTTCTGACATTTTTTCAGATCTTTTTGGAGGGGGGATGGGAAACGGCGGGAGCCCCTATCAGTTTTATTCGACGGGGCCTAAAAGTGGTTCGCATCCCCGGTATTATCAATCTGCTTCTTCCGGCTTTGGTGATGATGAGTATGTCGGACAGTCCCAGGACATTGAATCGGATGTGACTGTCGGGCTGAAGATCTCAAAAAAAAGAGCCAAGGAAGGCGGGGAAGTGACTTTTAAAACTCATGAAGGAAAAATGATATCGGTTAAAATTCCCGCAGGAGTCAGGGAAGGTCAGAAACTCCGTCTCTCCCGCCAGGGTCGGGAGTGTCCGGCCTGTCATCATCCGGGGGACCTGATCTTGAAAATTAAGGTGGGGGAATAATGCCGGAACTGCGTTTTGACAAATACGGAGCGAATACAGGAGATCCCCGGATTGACGCGCTGATTCACCAGCTCGTGCATGATGTTGGCCCTGGAGAGAATGCTGACCTGGTGGAGGAGTTGATCTCCTCAGCGATTGGTGTTTACCGTGACGGGTTGGAACGCGGTGACATGAAGATCATCAATACGGCTGTTAAGGAATTGCGCCGAAGCCTTCATGTATTTGAACCTTATCGGGCAATGCGAAAAGTGGCTGTTTTTGGTTCAGCGAGAACGCCCAAGACGGATCCGAATTACCAGATTGCTCTCAAATTTTCTAAAACCATTGTTCAAAAACAGTGGATGGTGATTACGGGGGCCGCTTCCGGTATCATGGAGGCGGGAAATGCGGGAGCGGGGCGCAAGGGAAGTTTCGGAATGAATATACGTCTCCCGTTTGAGCAAGAAGCGAATCCTGTGATATTGAAAGACCCCAAGCTTGTTACGTTTAAATATTTTTTTACGCGAAAACTCATGTTTCTCAGAGAATCGCATGCCACGATTCTCTGCCCGGGGGGGTACGGGACTCACGATGAAGGTTTTGAGACGTTAACTCTGGTGCAGACTGGCAAGACCGATCCGCGACCCATCGTTTGCCTGGATGCGCCGGGCTCGACTTACTGGCAAGATTTTAAAGAATTTCTGGAAAAGCAGCTTGCAAGGGGCAAAATGATTCATCCTGATGACGTTGATTTGATGTTTTTTACACAGAATGCTGACAAGGCCGTCGATCATATTTTGAATTTTTACCATCGATATCACTCCATGCGGTACATTCGGGATCTCTTGGTGCTCAGGATTGAAAAGCCGCTTACCGAATCACAATTAGATGATCTTAATCAACGGTTCGCTTCCATGATCCGGAAAGGCAAGATCGAGCAGTCCCTGAAGCCCTTTGAAGAGGAAAAAAATGTCCCGTACACGTTTCATCTGACCCGACTATCGTTTTATTTCAAAAAAGACTGTAATAATGTCTTAAGAAGGATGATTGACGCGATCAATTCATTTTGAGCGTCGAGCCGTGACGTTTCTTAAAGAAATGATATCAACGTTTCGCCATTGGGCAATTAGCTCAGTTGGTTAGAGCATCTCCTTTACACGGAGAGGGTCAGAGGTTCGAATCCTCTATTGCCCAGTGGCGAATGTTTTGATTTTTTGAGCTGGCAGGGATCACGACTCGGAAGCAATACGGTATTGAGCTTAAAAAAAATGGCGGGAGCGACGGGGCTCGAACCCGCAACCTCCGGATCGACAGTCCGGAGCTCTAACCAATTGAGCTACGCCCCCACCTCAGAAAGATTACCGAAAGTGGAGCGGTATTCTAACCATACGATGGGTTCTTCTCAAGTGAAAAGTAAAAAAAAAATACGAATCGGGATTGTGTCATTGGGGTGTCCCAAAACTCTTGTGGATAGTGAAATTGTCCTGGGGACACTCGGTGAATCCCGTGTTGCGGTGGTGCGACGCGTCGAAGAGAGTGATGTGGTGTTGCTTAATACCTGCGGGTTTATAAGAGACGCAAAAGATGAATCCATCGATTATATTCTAGGGCTACTTGAGCAAAAAAAAAGAGGAAGATTGCGTGCCGTCATCGTGATGGGATGCCTTGTCCAGCGGTACGCGGCGGAATTACAGAAGAATTTCCCGGAGGTTGATGCATTTCTTGGGTCGGGTGATTATGATCAATTGACAAGGGTTTTGAAATCAGTCCTCGACGGAAAACGTTCGACTGTGACCGGACATTTGGGATATCTTGGAAAATCTGACGAGAAAAGAGTACCCCTCACTCCGAAATTTTTTCGTTACCTTAAGATTTCCGAAGGTTGTAATCACACTTGTTCGTTCTGTGTGATTCCCCAAATTCGTGGCCGATTCCGCTCGCGAACGGTTGCCGATGTTGAAAAAGAAGCAAAATTGCTTGTCCAAAAGGGGGCGAAGGAGATCATCCTGATTGGGCAGGATATAACCCGATTCGGGTATGACTATGCCCAAAAGCCGATGCTCTCGGAACTCCTCGAGGTCTTGGAGAGAATCGATGGATTGGGTTGGATCCGCCTTCTTTATGCTTATCCTAATTCTGTGAGTGATTCTCTGATTCGAAAGATTGCCGAATCCCGGAAAATCTGCCACTACCTGGACTTACCACTTCAACATATTAGTGATAATATACTCACCGCAATGGGGCGTGGTTTTAATCGTGAAAAAACACGCGAGTTGATCCGGAAACTTCGGTGCGACATCCCCGATCTCACGCTGAGGACGAGTTTTATCGTCGGTTTTCCGGGTGAAACCGAAAAGGATTTTCAGGCCCTTTTAGATTTTGTGTCTTGGGCGCAATTTGAGAGGGTCGGTGTCTTCAAGTATTCGCAAGAAGAAGGAACGCGGGCGGCGAAGATGCGGTCGCAGGTTCCGGAAAAAGTGAAAGAACGCAGGTACCACGAACTGATGATCCTCCAGCGCGGGATCGCCGAAGGGATTAGTAAAAAACAGGTAGGACGAGAGATGGAAGTTTTAATTGAGGAAAAGACGGTTTCTAATACCTGGAAAGGGCGTACGATGATGGATGCACCCGAGATTGATCCGCACGTGATCGTGATGAGTACCCGGGCTTTACGAAAAGGGACATTTTATCCAGTTAGAATAACAGGAGCTAAAGGTTATGACCTTCTTGGGAAAATTTAAATTCTCATTGTTTCATCCCAATCATCTTAGTATTTTTCGAGGAGTGATCGGAGGGGGGTTGCCCTTTCTGATCTTCGCAAATAGCCCGGGGGCCCACCTCGCGGCTGCCGTGCTTTTTATTTTGGGAGCGATTACGGATTACTGGGACGGCTGGCTCGCGCGTCAATACAAGCTCGAATCAAAATTTGGAAAGTGGATTGATCCGTTTATGGACAAAATTCTGATCCTGGCTCCTCTAGCGGCATTTTCCAAGCTCGGTTTCTTCTCGCCGTGGTGGCTGGTTCCCATTTTTGCCCGAGAGATTGTGGTGACTTTTTGCAGAACGGCATGGCTGGTCGAAGGGAAGTCGTTTGGTGCTGAGAAGCTTGGGAAGCTGAAGTTTGTTTTTCAGGTGACAAGTGTTTGTGTCGCGTTCGGGATGTTTGTGTTCTGGGACTATGCCGCCACGGAATCGATCGCCCGCTGGTTTGCGCCCTTGCTTCTCCCTGTGATTGCTGTGACAGTCCTTTTAACCTTGCTCTCGGGATTCTTTTTTCTCTGGAATCAGCGGGGGCATTTTGGTTCGCAAGGGTTTGTCCGTTTTGTTCTTGCCTGCGGGGTCGGTCTTTTTCCCAGAGCACCCGGGACATGGGGGAGTCTGGTAGGAATCTTGCTTGTTTTTCTAACAGGCTGGAACCTTGGATTGTATCTCGTTTTGATGGTTGCCCTGATCGTGGTAGGACAAGTGACGTTCCGGAATCTTGAAGACAAGAGTGACCCGGATCCTCAGTCCATCGTCATTGACGAGGTCTTGGGTATTCTCGTGACATTTTTGCTGATCCCTGTGACGTGGGTGACTGTGCCGGTCGGATTTCTCCTGTTTCGATTGTTTGATGTCAAAAAACCTTTTCCCATCCGAAAACTTGAGCACATCCCGGGATATTGGGGCATTATGGCGGATGATATTGGTGCCGGGATTTATGCCTGGATAATTCTATTCCTGATCTTTGCCTGAGGCCCCTTTCGTGAGACCTTCTGCGGCAGTTCTTTCCGTCGGCAACGAAGTCCTGAGAGGATCGACGGTAAATTCAAACGCTGCGTTTCTGGGCAAAGAGCTTTCGGAACTTGGGTTTGACGTTGGGATTCATACGGTGTGTCCCGATACTGAAGAGGCGATTAGATTTCATTTGGGTGATCTTTTTCGCCGGACAGATGTGGTGATCCTGAGCGGAGGCCTGGGCCCGACGCCCGATGACGTGACCCGGGAAGGCATTGCCGCCTATTTTAATGTCCCTTTGATTTTTTCAAAAGCACAGTTCTCCCGGCTTTGCCGGATCTACAAACGCTTTGAAAAACCCGTCCCTTTGCTTGTCCGTCGTGAGGCTTATTATCCTGCTAACGCAAAACCCTTATTGAACCGGTTCGGCATTGCCCTGGGGTTTATGATAGAGAAAAAGGGAAAGCTCGTGATTGCCCTCCCGGGTGTTCCGTCAGAACTCATCAATATGTACGGGGATGTGGTTCGACCGCTGTTGAAGAAACATTATCCGCAAGTGGAGCCGGTCAATCAGTT
>CAYULU010000007.1:24550-51744 GCA_964445745.1 uncultured bacterium
TGGTTCGACCGCTGTTGAAGAAACATTATCCGCAAGTGGAGCCGGTCAATCAGTTAATCGTCAAGATGGCGGGTATTTCCGAGCCTGACGTTATGATGAAACTGCGAAAGGATTTCTTTGCTGACCGTTTCGTTTTTGGAATTTATCCGACAGCTGGGGAAGTTGCCATTCGAATCCAGGCGGATTCCTGGAAATTACTTAAAAAATTAAAACAAAAAATATCAAAGCGGTTACAAGATTTTATCTACGCATGGGAGGACCTGCCGCTGGCTCGGGTCGTTGGGCAACTATTAGAGGAAAGGGAAGAGACCCTCGCGGTGGCTGAAAGTTGTACGGGAGGACTGTTATCTTCCGAAATATCACGATATGCGGGGGCCAGCCGTTTTTTTAAGGGGGGGGCTGTTGTTTATCATCAGGAGATAAAGACTCAGTTGGGAGTTGACCTCCGGATCCTTCGAAAGCACGGAGAGGTGTCCCCGGAGGTGGCCAAAGCACTTGCCATCGCGGTGCGATCCCGGATGAATAGTACCTACGGAGTTGGGATTACGGGGATTGCGGGTCCTCGGGGAGGAAGCCGTAAAAAACCCGTGGGTCTTGTTTTTATCGCATGGGCCGGTCCCCAGGGGAGTCCGAAAGTCTGGCGTCATCACTTTTGGGGAGATCGTAGGCAAATTCAGCGAAGGGCCACGGTCAAGTCGCTGGAATATCTCTGGCGGAAAATCCGCAAGCCAGGCCAATTTTTTGCTGGCAAACAGGTTGTGGGATGACCGCGGGTTATCTTCGTTTATTTCTAGGTTTTCCACTGACGAATTTTATCAATGAAATCGAACAGGTCTTAGCGATTTTGCGGCCTCAACTGGACGAGGTCAAATGGGTTTTGCCGGAACAGTGTCACGTGACCATCCATTTTTTTGGCGATACACCTGTTTCTGAAGTGGAAACAATTGATAAAGGCCTGCGACCCCTTTTGGATAAAATCCCGACGCCGGCCATACGATTGAAAGGGATCGGGGCGTTTCCGGATATGAAACGGCCGAAGGTCCTTTGGGTTGGGATTGAGGAACCGTTGGGGACGCTCCAGGAATTCGTTCTTCGGGTGCGACAAGAGGTGAACCGGCTTGGGTATCCAGTCGAGGATAGGCCGTTCACGCCTCATGCGACGTTGGGAAGGGTTAAAAATATTTCTCGGCAAAGTAAAATAGAATCAATGCTCGCGGGTCGGCCCCTTCCATTTTCCACAGCGCTGAAGCCATTGAAACAAATGGTGCTTTTCAAAAGTGAACTTCAACCTTCGCGAGCGATTTATGAAGCCCTCAAAGAATATCCGATGGTCTCAATTGACTAGAACTGGTTCCACAAGTTTTTCCAATCCGAAAAGGGTGAAAAATGAAAAATGGACTTATGGATCCGCTTCTAAAATTAAAGCGGAGGATCTGCTACGTGTTTATCACAGACTCAGAAAAACGTTCGGCCATCAATCGTGGTGGCCCGGAGAGACGCCTTTTGAGGTCATGATCGGCGCGATTCTGACCCAGAATACGTCCTGGATGAATGTGGAGAAGGCGATTCGCAATTTAAAAAAAGCAGATATGCTGTCCTTCCCAAAAATGAAAAAACTCTCTCATGGTCGGTTGGCTCAGTTGATTCGCCCTGCCGGGTATTACAATGTTAAAGCGGATCGGATCAGGAGTTTTTTAAGATTCTTTCAATTGAAATATCAGGGGAGTGTCCTCAAAATGCGAAAGGAAGATCTTCCGACCGCCAGAGAGAATCTTCTGCGTGTGAAGGGGATTGGCCCGGAGACGGCGGATTCGATTCTTCTTTACGCGCTGGCCAAGCCTGCCTTTGTGATCGACGCGTACACCAAGAGGATTTTTTCCCGACATCGGCTGGCAAAAGTGGGCGATTCTTATGAGGAATGGAAGGGGATTTTTGAAAAGGCACTTCCGGTAAAGACGTCCCTCTTTAACGATTATCATGCCCAGATCGTCCGGTTGGCGAAAGAGTTTTGCCGGACTCGACCGAGATGTGAAGGGTGCCCCTTGATGGATGCGATGTAATTTTTCAAAAAAGCAGCAAAGCTCTTTTTGAAATATGTCGTTATTAAGGGAGTATCCATGGGAGTGGACTTCATGACGGATAAAACAAATAAAAAAATCGGAGAAATTCTGATCGAAGACGGCCTGATCCAACCGGCACAGCTTGCCGAAGCTCTCGAGTATCAAAAACTGCACGGGGGACTCGTCGGGCAGATTTTGACTGAGAAGAGGTTCCTCGATGAGGGCAGTCTTGTGAGCGCTCTTGGGAAACAGGCTCATATGCCTTACATCCCGCTTTGTCGTTATGCGCTGAATCCCGAAATGGCCGCGCTCTTAAAAGCGGATTTTTGTAATACCAATCTGGTGGTGGCTTTTGATGGTGATGCCAGGAAGGTGTTTCTTGCGGTGGCAGATCCCCTGGATAAGGAAACCGTCGAGAAGGTTCGAACCATGACGGGTCGGGTACCCAAGGTTTATATTTCGCGAATTTCCGAAATTCTGAATGCCATTTTTTATCTTTATCACGAGAAAAAATAATGAGGCTGTTTTTTTATGGGTGAGCCGGGTAAAGAGGCAGGGATTGACATCAAGGATTTGCTGGTGCGCGAAAACATCGCTAAACGTGAAGATGTTGAGTGGGCCGAGAAAGAAATCCTGAAAAACCCTCGCCAACAAGTGGTGGATGTACTTCTGGAAGCGGGCCGATGTCATGAAAAAAAACTCGCCAGCCTGATGAACGCGCTTTATGGCTACCGACTGGTCAGTCTCAAGATGCTTGTCATTCATGACGATGTCCTCGCACTGATCCCTCCCAAAATTGCCGAAGCTCACTTGTGCGTTCCCGTTTCAATGTTGGATAAAACGCTTACGGTTGCCTTTGCCAATCCTACAAATTTGAATGCTATCGATGAAGTGCAGATTGTCACGGGGAGGAGAGTTCGAGCCGCGGTTGCGGAATATTCTGTCGTCAAGGAGTGTATTCGAAAATTCTATTTTGCGGATCAGAAAGGAAACTCTGTCCCGGAAAACAACAAGGAAATTGATCCGGAATCGGATGAGCTTGTATGCCTTGCGAAACAAGTCAGGGAGGATTCTTCAGGATCCCAGCAGGAACAGACCTCAGATCTCATGGCGATGGCATCTCAGGCTCCCGTCGTTAAACTTGTAAATATGGTGCTCTTGGAGGGGGTTCGACGAAAAGCGAGTGACATATTTATTGAACCCTGGGAGAACTATGTTCGTGTCCGGATTCGTGTGGATGGTATTTTGGAAGAAATTGTGAGGCCTCAAAAAAGCTTTGGGGCGGCGGTGGTTTCCCGGATCAAGATCATGAGTCAGCTCAATATTGCCGAACATCGTGTCCCTCAGGATGGCCGGTTTAAAGTGCGGACCCAGGGTCGTGAAGTGGATATGCGCGTTTCGGTTCTGCCGTCGAGTTTTGGCGAAAAAGTTTGCCTTCGGATTCTTGATACGGGTTCGCAGGCGCATGATATTTCTAAATTGGGTTTCGTCGAAAAAGAACAGCAAATGATACGGGATTGCGCCAAAAAGCCGCACGGAATGATTCTGGTAACGGGTCCCACAGGGAGTGGAAAAACAACAACTTTGTACTCGATTTTAAATTATCTCGATTCTCCTCAAGTCAATATCACGACGGTTGAAGATCCCGTGGAATATCAAATCCCGGGAATCAATCAAGTCAATGTTAAGGAAGCGATCGGCTTGACGTTCCCGGTGGCTTTGCGGTCCATTCTCCGTCAGGATCCGGATATCGTTTTGATCGGTGAGATTCGCGATGCGGAAACTTTGGATATTGCGGTCAAAGCCGCGTTGACGGGACACCTTGTGTTGAGCACGCTTCACACGAATGATTCCGTTAGCTCGGTGACGCGCATGGTGAACCTGGGACTGGAGCCTTTTTTGATCGCGTCGACCGTGTTGATGATTTCGGCTCAGCGGCTTGTCAGGAAATTGTGCCCCCGCTGTAAATATGCCTATGATCTTGAGCCCGAAATGTATCCAATTCTTGGTCTGGATCCGGCTAAAAAAATACAACTCTGGCGAGCGAAAGGTTGTTCACAGTGCCGACAGATGGGGTATCAGGGGCGAAGCGTGATTACTGAAATTTTTGAGATGTCGCCGGACATGCTGGATCTCATTATGCAGGGGGCCTCGGCGGATGTGCTGAAAGCGAAAGCCCGCGCAAGCGGGATGAATACGCTTCGTGAGTCGGCGATTGCCAAGGCCCTTGCGGGGGAGACCTCGATTGAAGAAGTATTCAGGGTTTCGACGGAAGACCAGGAACTTAATCGAGGTAGCAAGGGGGATTCCCATGAAGATTGATCGTATGGCATGGACCCAGTGGATGAAGTCGATGGGGCTCGAGAAAGATCTTATCGAAAAGATTTTCCAAAGTTCAGAACGACAGGGAGGCAGTTTGCCGGAAGCTGTTGCCCAGGCTAAAGCGGTGTCCGAAGATGCCCTGATCGACTTTTTGAGCGATGCGACCGGTGTGCCCCCCCTTCATATTCAGGCGATTCAGGTAGACCCGGAACTGGTGGGAATGTTCCCCAAAAAATTCATCGAACAATACCGAGTTGTTCCTGTTGCCAGAATTGGTAAGTTGGTGACGGTCGCGACGGCAGATCCTTTCAAGATCAGGGCTTTTGATGATGTCAAACGTATTACTGGTTGCGATGTTGCGCTGGCACTTGTTCAGCCTGCCCAATTATCAGAAGCGATCGATAACTTTTTCTCCGATACAAAAAAATTTGCAGAGTTTATCGGAGGTCAAGAGGCGGACAGTCTTGAGATTATTCGAGAGGGGGATGAGCCGGATCGCCAGGATGTCGTTCAGGTGGGAGTGGAAGATGCGCCCGTAATCAGAATGGTGAATTTTATTCTCGAGAAAGCCATCAAACAGCGTGCGTCGGATATCCATTTTGAGCCTTACGAAAAGGAGTTTCGTATCCGGTACCGGATTGACGGCGCCTTACGGGAGTCTTTTTCTCACGCGCTTGATTTTTATCCTGCCCTGGTCGCAAGAACCAAAATTATTTCCAAATTGGATATTACGGAAAAGAGGATTCCCCAAGATGGACGTTTCCGCCTGGTACTTAAGGATCGTCAGATTGATTTCCGTGTTTCGATCTTGCCGACTTATTTTGGTGAAAAGATGGTTCTTCGAGTTCTGGACCGGAGCGGAATACGTTCAGGGCTTGATCGACTGGGTTTTACTGAAAAACCGACGAGCCGTCTGGCGGAAGCCATCAAGCGTCCGTACGGAATGATTCTTGTGACGGGACCCACCGGGAGCGGAAAATCAACGACGCTTTATTCGATTTTGAATTCCTTGAATACCCCCGAAAAAAATCTGATGACGGTTGAAGATCCGGTGGAATATCAGGTGGAGGGGATTACGCAAACCCAGGTTCTTCCCGAGATTGGCTTGACCTTTGCCAGTGGGTTGCGAGCTCTTTTGCGACAGAGCCCCGACATTGTCCTTGTCGGGGAAATTCGCGACGGGGAGACGGCTGATATTGCGGTTAAGGCCGCTCTGACCGGTCATCTTGTGTTTAGCACGCTACACACCAACAGCGCAGCCGGTGCGATGACTCGCCTTATGGATATGGGAGTTGAGCCGTTTCTGATCGCTTCTTCTGTTGTCTGTGTTGCCGCACAGAGATTATTGCGGAGGATTTGTCCGCATTGCAAGAAGCCGGCTACCATTCCGGATGATGTTTTGCGCCGCTGTAATATTCCGGAATCTGAGTTTGAAATGATCACGGCTTATCATGGAACGGGGTGTGCGAAATGTAATAATACGGGATATCTCGGGCGCCTTGGTGCGGCTGAAGTATTGCCCGTTGACTCGGAGATCCGAAACTTAGTGATTCAGAAAAAATCGAGTAATGTTATTCATGAAACGGCCGTTCACAAAGGGATGGAAACGCTTTTCGAAAATGCTCTCGGACTTTTCAAGTCGGGCGCCACGACTCTTGAGGAGGTCTTGCGCGTTACCAGCGCGGGGTAAATCATGCCATCGTTTGAATACTACGTGAAAGATAAAACGGGTAAAGATATCAAAGGAGTTGAAGAGGCGCTTGATTCATCGGATCTCGTACGGAAACTCAAATCGCAGGGTTACATGGTGATCCGGATTGCCGAGGTGAACAAGGCGCAACCTCTTTTTCGACTGAGCAAGGGGGCGTCGGCAATGCCGGCTAAAAAACAAGCGAAAGGAAGATCCGGCTCAGTCAAAATTGATGACATGGTTGTTTTTGCCAGAC
The DNA here is from genome assembly GCA_964445745.1 of uncultured bacterium. Taxonomy (GTDB): domain Bacteria; phylum Omnitrophota; class Omnitrophia; order Omnitrophales; family Aquincolibacteriaceae; genus UBA1443. The sequence continues at coordinate 30,879 of CAYULU010000007.1, forward strand.
AGATGGCGACGTTGGTGGCGGCCGGGATACCGCTGGTTCAATCGCTCGATATCCTTTCCAAGCAAGTCGACAAACAAAAGTTCCGTGTGATCCTCTCGAAAATGTTCGCGGACGTCCAAACGGGAAAAAGTCTGTCGGAGGCCATGATGTCTTACCCGAAGGTTTTTTCCGGGCTGTTTATCCATATGGTTCGAGCGGGGGAGACCAGTGGTCGGTTACAAGAGATCCTTGACCGGGTGGCTCAGTATTTTGAAAAGGCAAGTGCACTTCAAAAGAAGGTTAAGTCGGCGATGATGTATCCGACGGTTGTTTCCATCATGGCGTTTGGGATTACTTTTGCGATGCTCGCTTTCGTGATCCCCAAGTTTGCGACCATTTTTGATGGCCTGGGGGCCAAACTTCCGGCGCCGACACAGATCCTGATTGATGCGAGTAATTATTTGGCGGCAAACTGGTGGTGGATACTGGGATTGCTGGGAGGCTGTGTTTTTCTCTTCCGTCAAATTGTGCGGATGCCGGCGGGGCGACTTGCCTGGGACTCTTTTCAGTTGCGGATGCCTATCTTCGGGACGATTATTCTGAAGGTGGCGATCAGTAAATTTTCCCGAACGCTCGCGACCTTGATCAAAAGTGGTGTGTCCATTCTTTCGGCGCTCGAGATTGTAACGAAAACATCCGGCAATGCTCGCATTGAAAAAATGATCGTTGAATTAATGGCGGCCGTAAAACGCGGAGAAAGCATTGCCGGTCCACTTGAAAAGGGAGGGGTTTTCCCTCCGATGGTGATTCGCATGATTGCGATTGGCGAGGAGACCGGAGAACTTGAAGCCATGCTTACCAAAATTGCCGATTTTTATGATGCTCAGGTGGATGCCGCGGTAGCTGGATTGACCTCATTGATTGAACCACTCATTATCGCATTTCTTGGAGTTGTTATCGGGGGAATCGTGATTGCCCTTTTTCTGCCGATCCTGACGCTGACCCAGGCTCTTTAGGTTTGTGTTTGCCAATCGGACGTTTTAGGTCGTATCTTCCCGAAGAAAGTTTATTTTTATATTTTGCGCCAACCATATCATGCTGAACCAGCGGGGTATTCATAAAAGATACTTTTTTAAAACCTTTATCAAGAGTGGCCCCAAAAGGATTATTTTGTCCTAAAGGATGGATAAGGCATTGCCGAATAACTTATACTGAATTATACTGATAGCAGGCCATGGTAAATAACAGGAGGTAGTATATGTTCATTAAGATGAATCAACGTGGTTTCACATTGGTGGAAATCATGATCGTAGTTGCAATTATTGGGCTTTTGGCGGCGATTGCTATTCCTAACTTGCTGCGTGCTCGATTGAACGCCAATGAAGGTTCGGCGCGATCGAACATGAGGACTATTTCCTCTGCGGCGGAAAGCTATCGTGCGGCTCAGGCAACACCGGCTTATCCTGCGACTGATGCAGATTTGACGGGTGCAACACCGGCGTATTTGGATGCGACGATTTTTGCCGCGACCGGAAAAACAGGATATGTGTATGCTCTCGCTGGTGGAACTAACATGTACCAGGCGGTTGCGAATCCTGTGACTTCGGGTACCACCGGTGTTAACAGCTATTGCGTTGATCATACCGGAGTGGTGAGAACGCAGGTGGGGGCGTATGCCGCGTCTGCAGCCGCTGCTTGTGCTGGAACGCCGATCGCGTAATAAGCTTTTGTGAGGCGTGAGTTGTAAAAACCCGCCCTGCCTTTAAAAAGCAGGGCGGGTTTTTTTTAACCATTTATGTTATCATGCATCCCATGACCTCGGGAAAATTACTCAGTAAAATTGATGTGAAACGGCTTGCGGCACTCCTCAAGTCTTTTTTTTTGATGCAGGGACGCCCGTCCTTTCGTCCTTCTCGCACTACGGTCTGCGATCTGGGCCGTTCCAAAATTATCCTCCTGGAGCTTACGCGTCGTCCCGATGGACTTTTTATTGAAAAGTTTGAATTGATAAAAAATCCGCTCCAGGATTCTCAGCCGTCCCTTTTATTGAAACCATTTTTTGATTCCAAAAAGTTTAGCCGTGATAATATCCGTGTCACTTTGAAGGGGCACGGTGTGATCATGCGATTTATCCGTTTTCCGAAGATGAAACGGGAAGATCTTAAAAGCGCTCTCCAGTTTGAGGTTGAGCAGTACATCCCTTTTGAATTGAAAGATTGTGTGATGGATTATGCGGTTGTCGACGAGAGTGTGAAGGTGGAGGATGGGGAAAAGATGGAAATCCTTCTGGCTGTGGTGAAACGCCAGGATGTGGATCCTACGGTTGAAATCTTCAGAAATCTGGAATGCAATCTTTCGGTGATTGATGTTGACATTTTGTCGGCGCTTTCCGCTCTCGAGTATTTTTATCCCGAGGATGTGTCAGGGCATGTTGCGCTTCTGGATATTGGCACCGAGATATCGACGCTTGGAATTGTGATGGACGGGAAGCCGCGGTTTATCCGAGATATTTCCTATGGGACTTATGATGTCTTGAAGCGGTTGCGATTGAAAACCAGTATGCCGGAGGACGAAATCGAAGGTATTTTTGATCGGAATACCGAGGAGAATCCGGAGGTTGCGGCTTCGATGACCGAGAGTTTGGAAGGTTTCATTGGTGATCTGAAGGTTTCCTTTGATTATTACCGGGAACAGCTTCACGCGACGAAACCGGTCGGAAAGATTTTTGTAAGCGGCGGCGGTTCCTTGCACCCCATTTTGTTGCGTACGCTGAGCGAGGGGCTCGGAATTCCCGCAGTGGGAATGGAAGTGCTATCCAAACTTCATTGGGACGACACTGTGGACGCTGAACAACTCCGAAAACATCAGGCTTTTCTACCGGTGGCTCTGGGTCTTGCATTGAGGCCTGAATGATTACCATTAATCTTCTCCCCCAAGAGTTTCGGCGAACCCGGAAACCAACGATGGCGAAACCTTATCTTCCGCTCGCGATTTTGGCAGGTTCGCTTTTTATGCTACTCACTTTGTTTTTCTATGCGGATTATCTCAAGGCGAAAGGTGCTTATGACAGTGCCTACAGTGAGTGGATGCAGTTCAGTCCGCAGATGCAACAACTGAAGACATTAGAACAGAAGGTGGAAGTTGAAATGCGGGGTGAGAAAGAATTTTTGGAACGTCATGTTTTGAACACGGATTCGATGACCCGAATCCTTCAGCTTGTGAACGAGCATCTGCCGCAACGGGGGTGGCTCACGGAACTTACCCTTGAGCGGGCCAAGACGGGGGGCGGAAGTCTTGTTCTCCAGGGAGTGGTGCTGCCGACAAGCGCAAGAACGGGCATCGAACAAATTGAAGGGTTTTTACAGGAACTTAAATCCGAGTATCCCGAGATGGATATTTTGCTTACGACTGCCAAGGTGAAGGAAAAGAACGCTGTCGGAACCTCGTTTTCAGCAATGATGAAATGGAGCGCCGAGGTCTCATGAAGCCATTGCAACAATGGACAAAACAGGAACTTATAGATTTTTTAAAAGGTGTCGATAAAAGGACATGGGTGATTATAAGCGCCAGTCTGGTGGGTATGGGTGTTTTGTGGATTTTGTTGATCGGCCCGGCATGGATCGAGCGGCCCCGATTGCGGAGTGAAATTCAGAAGATGGATGCCCAGATCAGACAGTATCAAATGCTTGATCAGAAACGGATGAAACTGGAAGAAAATCAAAAAATATTTTCTCAACTCTTGGCCGATGCCCAGTTGCGTCTTTTTGGGGAAGAAGATCTTGCCTTACTTCTAGGCCAGGTTTCAAAGCTTGCAAATGATGCCAGGGTGGACATTGCGGCGTCAAAGCCCAAAGCCGAAGCGATGGAATTTCCGGCGCCTTACGCTAACCGGTATGAAGCCGTGGCTTACGACTTTACGATGCAGGGTGGCTATCATCAACTCGGAAAGTTTTCGGCCGCGCTAGAGTCTTATCCCAAATGGCTGAGGATTCAAAAAATAAAAATTACGCCTCTTAAAGATGACGCGTTGCGTCATTTGGCTCAGGTTGAGCTGGTTGCCATTAAAGACAAGACTGCGGAAACGGTGAGATAGGCTTATGCAAAATCTTCGTGGGCCGAGAAGGTTTGGTTTTATGCTGGTCGGGGTCCTTTTTCTATGGATCCCTTTGGCAGATGCGGAGATTACCTATGACAGTGGGAATCGGAGAGATCCCTTTATTCCGTTGGAAGGCGCAGATGGGATGTATCAGGGCAGTCCGTCAGGATTTGTTCTTGAAGGAGTTATTTACGATCCGGCGGGGGGGTCTTTTGCGATTATTAACGGCAAGCCGTACAAAGTTGGAGAAGTGGTGGGAGATGCGAAAGTGACCCGGATTCGCAAAAACAACACAACGCTTGATGTGAATGGTGAAATAAAAACTCTCTGGATTCGTGAAGCAGAAAAGCTTGAACAAAGTGACGGAGGAGAAGACTTGTCATGATATTTAAAATCAACAAGTTCGGTTTTTTCTCAATGGTGTTTGTAATGTTAATGACGATTGCCACTCAGACATGGGCCCTCGACGAGGGACAGGGTGATCTTGCGTCGGGGGTTTTGGCTCCAGACGTAGCCCCTTCCGGCGGTGCAGATGCCGCCGTGTCCGAAACAGAAGTTTTGGTCGAACCTTCAAGTGATAGTATCAGTCTTGATTTTAAGGATGCGGATATCAATACGGTGCTACGTATTCTCAGCATGAAAAGTGGGATGAATATTGTTTCCGGCCCCGAAGTCAAAGGGGTTGTGACGGTCCGGCTTGATAACGTTCCCTGGGACAAGGCGTTGAATGTTATTTTGCGCACTTATGATTATGTTTACGAACGCGACGATAACATTATTCGTGTCACCTCCCGGGAAAAAATGGGACAGGAGCCTGTGGAAACGAAAACCTTTATCCTGAATTATTCAAAGGCACCCGAAATCCAGTCAGCCGTCCAGGATATCTTGACTGAACGGGGACGGATCAAGGTGGCGGAGCGCACCAATATGGTGGTTGTGACCGACATTCCCACCAACCTTTATCGGATCGGGGAGGTTATCGCGAAACTGGATAAGGTGACCCCGCAGGCCTATGTGGATTCGAAAATCATCAATACCGACAGTAGTTATGTCGAGAATATGGGGATACAATGGACTCCGACGGCAAGCATCACAGGGGCGGCCAGGCCGACCACTTTTCCTTTTGCGCAAACGGGGCAATCATCACTTCCGGGAAGTCTCCAGCAATTTTTCCCTGTTGTGAGCGTTGATCAGACTACTGTGCCGCCCGACGCCGGAAAAACCATCGCGAACGTTGCGGATCCCCGAAATTTTCCTTATCCGGAACCATCGGTTACTAATTCAACCTTTTCATATGGGACACTGGATTTTTCTAAGTTTGCAGCCGCTTTGGAATTTTTGAAGACGAAGTCAAATACTAAAATTGTGTCCAATCCCCGGGTGGTTGTGCTCAATAACCAAACGGCACATATCCAGGTAGGCTCCCAGATTCCCATACCGAGTTTCGAACGTAATGAGACTACCGGAAGCATGGAAGTATCGGGGTTTAGTTTCAGGGATGTGGGCGTTGTCTTGAAGGTTACGCCGCATATTAACTCCGCCCAGGAAATTATGGTTGATTTGAACCCTGAGGTTAGCACGCAGGGTGCCACTGTGACATTTACGCCGACTCTTGCGGCTCCGTCTTTTAACGTGACGCAAGCTTCAACTCAAGTATTGATTCAAAGTGGTCAGACGATCGCGATTGGCGGATTAATGACGGACAATTCGGCGATTACCGAGACGAAAGTTCCATATCTTGGTGATATCCCCTTAGTCGGTAAAATTTTTCGGTCAAAAAGACAGACGCCGACAAGTAATGCGCAGGTTGAAACGCTATTTTTCGTAACAGTTACTATGGTGGACTCTCAAGGTCAGCCAGTAAGAGAAACAGTTGATGATCAAGCTCAGAACCCAGGATCTCAAACCGCCGCGACTGAACCGGATAAAAAAGCGGCGCCGTAAGAGACCTTTTTCTGATGAATTTTAAAAAGCTAATTTATCCATCAAGGAAATGACACCAGGGTATTTAAGGAGTCTGATTTTTTAAGGATAAATTAGAAGCTGAGAGCTGGCTAGAATTTCAGCGCTCTGGATGATCTTCCTGTTTCCTTCCTGATGACTTTTTGATGTCTCCCTCCAACAAACAGGGCAGTTTCAAGATTGATGTTGCCGGCTGAACTTCGTGCGCGACTTTGATGCGTTCAGGGTTCTGTGCCAAGCGCAAAGTTAATCTTGAAAGAGCATAAGCTTGAAAGGATCTATTTATGGACAGAAGTATACTCATTACGCAGGACGCTAATGAAAAACAGGTTGCGATTCTTGAAGATGGCAAGCTCGAAGAGTTTTATATTGAGCGGTCTGAAGCCAAAAAGCTTTTCGGGAATATTTATGCGGGAGTCGTGAAGACGGTGATCCCAGGGATCGATGCCGCGTTTGTCGACCTTGGAACTGGCAAGGACGGATTCCTCTATGTCGGGGATGCCATGCGTTCCCCTTTGGATCTGGATGCGGAATATGATGAAGATTCTGAAGAAAAGCCGCAAGTACAGCCGGGACAAGAAACGTCTCCTCAGGGACAACAGCCACCCCAGCAACAGAAAAAGGGTCAGCAAAAGGGGAGGTTTCGCGATCGGCACCATCGTCCGAGGCGGCAGAGAATCGAAGAGGTTTTGAAGCCCGGCCAGAAGATCATTGTACAGGTCGTCAAGGAAGCGATCGGAAACAAGGGGCCTCGTCTGACGACTCTTTTTTCGATCCCGGCCCGGTATCTTGTCATGATGCCGGGTGAGGAAAAAATTGGTGTTTCGCGCCGGATTGAGTCTCGTGGGGAGCGGGAACGAATCCGGAAGATTTTTAAAGATATTGAAATCCCGAAAGGAGTGGGGTTTATCGTCCGGACGAATGCCGAGGGGAAGTCTGAGAAGGAATATACGCGGGATGTCCGTTATTTGATTCGTCTTTGGAAAAAAATTCATGCGACGATCCAGACTAAAAAAGCACCGGCGCTGATCCACTCCGAGCTTGGTCTTGTGGAGCGGGTGATTCGTGATCACACGAACGAGGAAACGACCAAAATTATTGTGGATCATCCCGATATTTTTAAAAAGATGAAACGGTTCATTGAGATTTACATGCCCGGGCAAAAACTTCCCGTCGAGATGACCCGGGAGCACGGGAGCCTCTTTGAGCGCCACAACATTGATAAGGAAATCGAACGGACATTTCAGAAAAATGTCTACCTTAAATCGGGCGGTCATATTGTCATTGAACAGACCGAGGGGCTGGTCGCGATCGACGTAAATACGGGAAAGTTCACCGGAAATAACCGGGGACTGGAGGAGACGGTTTACAAGAATAACGTTGAGGCCGCTCAGGAGATTGCGCGTCAGCTCCGGCTCCGCGACGTCGGGGGTATTATCATTATCGATTTTATCGATATGGAGACGCACGAGCATCGGAGAAATCTTTTCAGGATTTTTAAAGAGGCCGTCAGCAAGGATCGCGCCAAAACGCATCTTTTGCAAGTCTCAGAGCTTGGCCTTGTGGAAATGACTCGACAGCGTATCCGTCCGTCGCTTGAAAGCGCGGTTTATGATACCTGCCCTTACTGCGAAGGGAAAGGAATGGTGAAGTCGACGGCGACTATGTCGATCCAGGTGATACGCGATCTCAAACGTGCGCTCGGAGAATCCAAAGACCGGATTTTGAACGCCTACGTGCATCCTGATGTGGCCGAGCGGTTGGTCCAGCAGGAGAAAAAATCCTTGCGGCATCTCGAAAAAATTACGGGAAGCAGAATATCAGTTTTTCCAGAACCCGGCGCCCACCGGGAAGACGTCAACATCACTTTTATCAAATAAAAAAGATTTGACAGAGAGTGATGCGGATTAATTCGGGAGGTGTGCGAGCGAAAGTGTTACTGTCACCGCCATGGCGTTCTAACAAATGTGAAAGAGACTAGGGCTGCTAGTTGCTTTCGGGTATAATGCTCTCATGGAAATTTCACAGATCTTAATAGCGATTCTGGTGACGGTTGCGGTTATACTCCCGACCGTCATTTGGATTCTCCGCAAAAGTTCGCCGCAGAGCGCCCAGGACAAGACTTTTCAGAATTTTCTCCAGCTCCAGCAGGAATTGCATAACCTGCATTCGGGTCTTCAGGAGCAGATACGCTCTGTTTCCGGACAGTTGGCCGAACACATGCAGAACAACACGCGTTTTTTACAGGACAGCCAGCAAAATTACCGGGAAGTGATGGGCAACGTTCAGCATCGGCTTGGAGTCCTGCAGAACGCGACTCAAGCCATGGTGGATATCGGGAAAGATATTTCATCATTACAGGATATTCTTCGGGCCCCCAAGCTCCGGGGTGGAATGGGGGAATTCCTGCTGGCCGAACTTTTGCGGCAAATCCTTCCGGACGATCACTTTGCACTTCAACACCGATTCAAAAACGGAGTCCAGGTCGATGCGGTGATACGACTTGGCGAAGGGTTGGTGCCGGTGGATGCAAAATTTCCTCTGGAGAATTTCAGAAGGATCCTCGAATCCGACTCATCGACGGAACAAGAATCCAGAAAGGCATTTTGGCGCGATATCAAAAAACATGTGGATGACATCAGCTCCAAATATATTCTGCCTGAAGAAGGTACTTTCGAATTTGCCCTGATGTATATCCCCTCTGAAAGCATTTACTATGAAACGATTATCCGGGACGAGTCTCAAAATGAAAGTATCTCGGCTTATGCTATCCGTCATAAAGTCATTCCGGTTTCCCCGAACAGTTTTTATGCGTATCTGCAAGCGATGGTCAGGGGTCTGAAAGGAATGCGAATCGAGCGGTCGGCACAGATCATTCTTGAAAATCTTGGGCAGCTGGAGGTGGGGCTTGGACAGTGCCTTTCGGATTTTGAGAAAATTGGTATCCATCTTGGCCGTGCCCGGGCATCTTACGAAAAAACGGAACTGCGTTTTCGAAAGCTTCAGAATAAATTAAGTGCGATGGGGGATGGACAGGGTTCGTCAAAGGATTCTGGTTCCCGGGAATTGCCGATCCCGGCGGAGGAAACCGTCTGAAGTCGGCGTGCGTGTTTTGAAGAAAAGTTGTGTCTTTTGCCTTGGTGTATCGGAACGAGATAGCGGAGAGAGGATGGATGTCGTTGATCTTAACTCAAGACTCATAAGGAGATTCATTCGATGAAATTCTTGAAAAAAATCGCCCAATCGTTGTTTGGTTCGACCGGTTCTAAAAAAAGAAAAACGTCCCGCGTCAAGCCTCGTAAGGTCCGGAAACCAAAGAAAACCGTGAAACGCACATCGAAAAGTAAATCGGCGGTCCGAAAGAAAACAGCAAAAAAATCGAAAGCGACTGCTAGGAAAATAGTCCGGGCCCCCAAAACATCCGGAAAATCTGTTCGGAAAACGGTTCGCACAAAAACACCCCGAGAAGTCAAAGAAGCTTTGGCGGTTCTCCCGATAGGGGAAGTGACGCATTATTTCCCGCATGTGAATGCGGCGGTGATCAAGATTGATCAAGGTCAAATCCGGCAGGGTGATGTTCTCTCACTACGGGGGCACACGACCCGTTTGAAGCAGACGGTCGATTCGATGCAAATGGATCACAAGCCGATCCTGATTGCGAATCCTGGTGACGAAATCGGGATCCGTGTGAAATCGCGCGTCCGGGCAGGTGACAAGGTTTACAGGGTCTGATTTTTATGAGCCATCATTATTTGCGGATTTTTAGATCCTACCCGATCGAAGAAGTTAAAAAGAGCCTTATGATAGCCGGTGACCTGACTGCCAATTGTGCGGCTTGTAACGCGCTGGGTATTGATCCCTACAGTGCGGCGACCTGCCCTGAATGCGGGGTGACATTCCGGTTTATCGCAAGCCGGAGGCTGGAAAGTCATCCTTCCGAGAGATTCCAATTCGCCCGGCGGATTGCGGACAAACGGCCGGATTTGACTCTCATTGATCTCTCCGATTATAAAAGCGCGACGGGCGATAAAAATGCCAAAGACTTTTTTGGATTTTAAGTCCAGAAGACGAGGATGATGAACGAAATTATGGATCTTACATCTCGCAAAGGCGCTCAGGCGTTGCGAATCGCTACCGCGCTTCGTGATTGCGGGCACACGGTGTTTTTTGTGGGAGGATGTGTGCGGGATCATCTCATGGGGAAACACCCGGCGGACATCGATATCGCGACAACGGCGAAGCCGGAAGAAGTGGAAGCAATCTTTTCCAAAACAATCCCGGTAGGAAAGCAATTTGGCGTGGTGATTGTGATGAAAGACGATATCCCCTTTGAGGTCGCGACCTTTCGTACTGAAGGAGGTTATCAGGACGGACGGCATCCGACGCGGGTTGAGTTTACGGTGCCCGAAGACGATGCGAAACGCCGCGACTTTACCGTGAACGGACTCTTTTATGACCCGTTTAACCAAAGGGTGATCGATTATGTGGCCGGAAAAGGCGACATTGATGCGAAATTGATTCGCGCGATTGGCGATCCGGTCGAGAGGTTTCAGGAAGACAAACTTCGCTTGTTGAGAGCGATTCGTTTTGCATCGACCCTCGGCTTCGAAATTGAAAAAAAAACCTGGGATTCTATCAGGGCGCTTGCGGCGAGCATCCATGCCGTAAGCCCGGAACGGATACGCGAAGAACTCGTGAAGATTTTTACGCGACCGGGCGCGTCCAGGGGGTATATGTTGCTTCACGAATCCGGCCTGATGAAGGAAATTTTGCCCGAGGTTGAGGTGATGAAGGGAGTGGAACAGCCGGAAAAATTTCATCCTGAGGGTGATGTCTTTGAGCATACGCGAATTCTTTTGACCTATCTGACGCCGCCGATTTCCGAAGTCCTGGCTTTTTCGGCTCTCTTTCATGACGTCGGAAAGCCCAAGACACAGGCCATCCGAAAAGGACGACTGACTTTTTATGAGCACTCGGAAGAAGGCGCGAGGATTGCACGGGAGATTATGCGCCGGCTCAGGTTTTCGAATGATATTATAGAAGGCGTTTATCAAAGCGTTTTGAACCATATGAAGTTTATGGACGTCAAGAAAATGCGCTCAGGGAAACTCAAGATGTTTGTTGTGCGCCCCACGTTTTCAGACGAGATGCAACTTCACAGGGCGGATTGTCTCGCGAGCCACGGGATGCTTGATAATTACGAGTTTTTGCAAGAGAAAATGAAGGAATTTGAGCACGAAGAGCTTAAGCCCAAAGCGCTTGTCAGTGGTCATGATTTGATCGCGCTCGGGATGAAGCCGGGGCCTGAAATGAAACCGATGCTTGGAGAAATCTATGAGTTACAGCTTGAGGGAACTCTCAAGGGGCGGGATGAAGCCTTGACATGGGCCCAAAAAAAGATAACGTCTCTCAAGTCCCAAACGGACGGATCGCAGGGAACGTAGGCATGTGTTCCCGATGAGGAAAGGGATCATCATGATCGGCGAAGGATTGAAGAAAATGCTTTCCTGGATGCTGTGGCGAATCTTTTTTTTATGTTGGGGAAGCATGTTGGCGTGGTCGCCCGTATTGTTCGCAGAACTGATCACAGATGTTTCTGCTGAAGGTATTTTGACGCTTGAGGACGGGAAACGCGTTTCGCTGGCGGGAGTTGTTCTCGACGCTCACGGCGCATCGATTCTTCGCGTGCTCGCTCATCGACAAAACGCAAGTGTTGAGGTACTCCGGGAAATGAGGAGCGCCGATGGCGGTGAGTGCGCGTATGTCTATTTAAAATCCCGCTCACTCGATTTCCCGTTCACTGCGGGCCGAACTGCTGATGAACGTGATATGATGCTTAACGAGTTTTTGTTGCGCTTAGGTGCTGCGCGAGTGGATGAAGGCCAGGCGTTTGCGCAAAAGAAAAAGTTTCTTTTAATTCAGGAAGAAGCCAGCAAGAAGGGTGAGGGGATATGGTCCTACGTACAATCTTGAAATTCTTTTTTGGATGCCTTGCTTTTATTGTTGTGGCAGTGCTTGTGCTTGGAATTGCCGGCTTTTTAATTGCGAAAAGTCTGGACCCCAATATTTTTCGTGTCGAACTTGAAAAATATCTGACCCAAAAAACCGGGTTTCGTATCGAACTCGGGAAACTCCAGTTTGAGCCAGGCGCCCAGACACGGCTGACCATCGAAATGTTGAAATGTTACAACCCTCAAACCCTGGAAAAACTGGTCCAAAGCGACTTGATTACGGCCGAGCTTGATTTAACGTCTCTTTTGCGAAAACGATTCTGGATGCCTACCGTTAAAATCCAAAACCCGGAAGTGTTTCTCAGGAGGCGATCGGAAGGCGCGTGGAACTGGCAACGCGAATCAAAATTAGAGGCGTCTTTGCCTCCGGGCCAAGAGAATTCACAACTTGGGGCCAGTGATGCTCCTGGGGGGAAAGTGACACTGGATGAAAAGGTTGTGTCGATCTCGGACGAGACCCCGAAGATCCCGATTTCCTGGGAGTTCGGTTTCGGGCGACTTGATGTGGATGACGGAACGATTCATTATGTTGATGAAACGATTCAGCCTTCTTTTGCTCTTGATGTTGTCAAGTGCGATGTCGAAGTCCTGTCCAATGCCTCGCTGTCAGCGATTCGTTTTGTGGTGCATGCGTCGTTTTACAATGTGGTTGAGCGCAAGATCGAGCTCGAGGGGAATTGGGATTTTGTGTCGGCGATGGTTGAGTTTAGCGGAAACTATGATAAAGACCGTGCGTCGATGAAAGGACTCTTGAAGCTCGTGGGATCGGTGCCTAAGCTGGAAGGCACTTTACAAGTGAGGGACCTCGATCTCGAAGGGGTGGTCCCCGAATCCTACAAAAACCGCGAATATATGTCCGGCATTTTGAATACAGACCTTCGGCTTACCTGCGAGGGAGGAAATCCGGATACCATTTTTCGTTCGCTGACGGGCACCGGAAGTATTCGGGTGGAGAATGGAGCCGTCAGGAACAGGAATATCGTTAAGGAAGTGATGGAAAAAATTCCCGCAGTGACCCCGTCGGTCCAGCCGGGAACTGACCTGCCGCCGGAGATTGGGGATGTGATGAATCCTTTGCATACTGAATTTCAAAGGGTGACGGTTAATTTCTCTGTCGATCACGGAAAGGCAATTCTCCAGGAAGTTTTTTTGATCCATCCGAGTTATCAATTGAACGGACAAGGGGGCTACGGTCTTCTTGATAAATATATCGATCTCGACGGCATGCTTGTTTTTTCTCGTTCAATCTCGGAACTTTTTGTAAAGCGAGTTCGGGAAATCGGTTTTCTTCGTGATCGGAATGGTTTATTGACGGTTCCATTCAGTTATGGGGGAGTTCTTCCTGATGCGACGGTCCTTCCCGATCTGCAGTATGTCGGAAACAAGGTTTTGCAGGGTGGCGCTCAGGAGCTGATCACAAAAGGGCTCGAAAAATTGTCGCAAATCCTTGAACCCATTCGACAAGCCCAAACGCCGGCTCAGAAAGCGGATCTGGCATCCGAAAAGACGGAAAGAAAGGAGTAATTGCATACCATGAAACGCATTTTGTTGATTGTAAGCGGCAAGGATAAGCCGGGGATCATTTCCCGGGTGAGCGGTCTTTTGTATGATCATGGGTGCAATCTTGAAGATGTGAGTATGACGTTGCTCGAAGGACAGTTTGCCATGATGATGGCCCTTTGCGTTCCCGGCTCCGCTGGAAGTTCAGAAATTCAAAAGCTTATGGCGGCCCTCAAGGCGTCCATGGGATCCATGGAATGTTTTGTTGTCGGATTAAAGGGGAAAGCGACCCGTAGGGAAAAACATGGGAAGGGATGCTGTCCTTATATTGTTACTGCGTTTGGCAGAGACCGTACCGGGATTGTTTTTGGTGTGAGCAGGATTTTGGCGGCGATGAGAGTGAATATCACGGATCTGGATTGTCGAATTCTCGGGCGTGGCGCAAAGGCAACTTATGCGATGATCCTGGAAGTGGATGCTCCGGTGCGGCTGAGTCCTAAAGCTTTGAAAAAACGGCTCAGTTTTCTTTCGAAGAAATTAGGGATTGAGATTCAGTTGCGTGCCCTGGAGACTGTTGCGTTGTAGTGCCTTCCGATGAAAGCCGCGATCCGAATTTTTCCCGATCCGATCCTGCGAAAAAAAACGACAAGGGTTCAATTCTTCGACCGGTCACTTCTCAGAATTGTTGTTCTTCTTACTCAAACGATGAAACGACAGCCTCACGGAATTGGGATGGCCGCGCCGCAACTTGGCATTTCGAAATCGGTCGCCGTGGTTGATGTTTCAAGGCGGATCCCCGGTGCATCGCGAATGGTTTTAGTCAACCCTGTGATTTTAGAAAAAAGAGATCCCGAGATTCGTAAGGAAGGTTGCATGAGTCTCCCGCATTATATGGCCTATCTGAACCGGCATCGATGGGTGAGATTTAAATATCAAAATGAAAAAGGAATTTGGCGCGAAAAAACGAGTGTTGGAATTGAATCGGTTTGTGTGGAGCACGAGGTTGATCATCTCAACGGGATTCTTTTTATTGATCACGTGGTCTGTCTCAAAACCGATCTCATTCCTCGACCTCGTTAATTGGCGAGTGATTGAGAGAAAACAACACTCTGAACATAAAAGATGTTAAAAGTTTTGATAAAAATTTTTTTCCTTACAGTGCAGCTCCCTAAGCGAATATAGCAAAACATAGCAATATGTAGCACTTCGAAATTTGACAAGCAAACCGGATGCAGATATACTTTTAGCAGAGTTTTTAAAAAGTAAAAATAAAGAATAATAAGCGAGGGCGAATGCGAAGCTTGAGTGAAGACGGCGATAAGCAGAGTGGGCGATTTCTCTCGCTGTTTTTTTTATGCGGTGAGGAAAGGAGGTTTTTTTCATAATGTTCGCTGCATGTCATGGTGATCATAAACCAGTGGCGCTTCGGGCGATCAGTCTTTTTGTCATCTTTGTCTTTTTATTCACGCAGAGTGATGTGCAGCTTGTGTCGGCCTACAGTGTTCCCCATGTTCCTCCGGTTGATTTGCCGGCCTCAGATTCCGGCGACCTTGACAAAATTAATTACATGCAGGATTTTGAAAATTTGCAGCAGTCTGTGACGCAACAAACGCAAAGTCCTTTGACTGAGGCGAGCGCTGGTCAGGATGGTCAATCTATTCCGCTTGCGCCCGGTCTTCCCGATGAAGTTACGCCTGACATCACAACCAACTTTCTTTCGGAGATTAACCCTTTGCTGAATTCTTCGGACAAAGGTGAGCCTACCGTTGAGACGGATAATGGTGTGGTGACTTACCGTTACTCTGATCAAACCTATTTTAGTTATCAAAGTTCCACTGGCGAGATTGTCGAGATTTGTGATTTTACAAAAGAGGTAACGAATGAGACGACCGGTGCAACGGAATATGTTCTGGAAACGCGGCAGTTTGATTATTCGCAGAGCGGCAAAGTGACGGTCACGACGCTTGCCATGGGCGAGGCGGAGGATACCTATCAGACTTTTTCTTTGGAGGGTGATGGAAGTCTTGGAGATTTGCTTGAGTCCGGGTATGTGATTTCCGGTACGCGTGTTTGCATGCGTGAGTATGATGGCAACCGTATGATCGTTTATGGTACGGTGACGGAAACGTCGGGAGGGGTTTCGACTGCATTTTTGATTGTCCAGGAATATGAAAAAGCTCCGGATAGCGGAAACTATCGGCTTGTTCGTTATACGAAGGGGAGTGAGGATGCGGATGGATCAATGCTGTATCAAATGGATCTTGAAATTCGCTACGATGATGACGCCGGTACATTGACCCTTATTGATAGAAATCCTGATGCGCAAGAAGGGAACCATAGTTTCTGGGAGTATGCCCTGGAACCTGATCAGGTCCTGGGTGTTCTGCTGGCAATTGGTGAGATGGATCTTGAGGGGAATACCGAGATTTACCGGATTGAGTACGGAGCGGACACTTATACCATGACCCGTGCGGATGATCCGGAGTACATCCTTGTGTTTGAGCGTTTGACGAACGACGGTTTCGGCAGGATTTTAAAATACCGGAACGATGAGCATGACGTCGAGTTTCTTTATGAGAGGGACAGCGTGACCGGGGCTGAAACAGTGACGATTCTAAATTTTACCAATGACACCTTCATTAAAATGGGTTTTGTCCCGGGATCGTCACCGGCCGAAGAGACGAGTGGTTTGCTGGATAGTCCTGACAATATTGTGAGCGGGGGGACGTTTACCCTTGTGGGGACCGTACCCACGTATAAGAACATCCTGACACGGAGCGGTAATGAATGGATTGTCGAAGATCCTGAAGATGAACGGATTTTTTATGTGTACTCATCGTTCCCAAGCACGGAATGGGGCGGATTGATCCGTAGCCGTGGCCCTCCTGAGGAAGGTGCAACAACCCTCGCCGATTATCTTTATGAGTATGATATTTCTGGTCGGCTCGTAGTCCTCGATCTAACCAATCTTGTTTATGCGGTCTATGATTTTACAAATGCGGAGTCGCCCCGTCTCACTGAACAAGGGACTATTGCCATCGATGATAGTGGACACGTGACGTCCAAAACGGCCACTCGCATTTATAGTGATGCTGTTACTTTACCTCTTGCGACTCCCCCTCCTGTCCCAGATGATTTAACTGCTTATGATGCTGCGCAGGAGGCACTTCAAACACTCATTCCTGATATTGATATTTCCGCGATTTCGCGGTCGCCTATCAGCTCGCCACTCGTAAATCCGGGTTCCCTCACAGTTGTCCTGACTTATAGCGATGTTCAATATTTCTTTTCCTATGACATCCAGAATCAAAAAGCTGTTTTGATCAAAAAGCGCACTCCGGACTGGGGGACGACGAGCTTTAAAGTGATTGAATATGACGATGAGGGTCGTCAAATCCGGGAAAGCAAGGAAGATGAGAATGCGGTGCTGACCGTTTTGAAAGAATATCGTTACCATCTGGAAGGCAAGATTGTGACAATTAATTTTACTAATGCGATTCGAACGATCACGGTTTCCAAATTGAACGCTGATGGTACGCCGGGCGAAACGATTCAATCGGGATATTTTGGAGTCCATAATGCGAGCGGTCCCTGCTACTCGATCGGAGACGTGGATGCCGATCCGGCAAGCTGGAAATGGTATGACTACGGCGCGGACGGGATCATGGTTACGGCTGATGACCGGGAAACGTCGGCGCCCCCCCGAGGTGTTGTTGCCGAGCCCGGACCCGGACGTTTTTTGCCGGGGGGTGAGGGATATTCCACGGATGACTTGTACCGGCGATTGATTCGCCGGGTACGAGATTATAAGGAGTGCACGGAAGAAAAATCGCGGCCGACGGGATCGACGGCGCTCAAATGCGAAGAGATTCTGGATGAAGTGGGTGCCCTGATCCGGAAGCTCGAGGACGAACAGTACCGTTCCCTGGGAGGTGCGCGCAAAGGTGAAGACGGGGGCGGTGGGCCGAACGACTTAAATTATCACACGAACACATTTGTTCCGGAAGCGATTCTCCCGACGTTGATGGGACAGGGGCCGGCTCCGGCGAATGCCGTCCAGATCGGAACGGATGCGGACGGAAATGCGATCCTTTCGTGGGGCGGGTATATCGGTGTCTGGAAAGCCGGAGCGGGCGGGTTGGGCTCGGCGGATGATGAGTTGCTCAGTCTGACGGATGTGGCCACCGGGACCACCTGGGATTACGCCGACGGTCGCGCGATCTCGGCCAAAGACTCGGCCGGGAATATCCTTGCGGAGTATGGCTATGACGATGAAACGAAGATGCTGATGGTGACACAGGCGGATGGATCTGTCTTTAAATACTCGTATCGCGATTCGGGGGATCCGTTTGGGACATCGACCCTGACCTCGGCAAAGTTCCAGCGGGATGGGGAGTGGGTGACCCAAAGCTATGAAGAGGGACGCTTGTCCCAAATGTGCTATGACTCGGGGTCATGCGATACCTACACTTATGATCTGTCCAACAACTTAGTCACGATCCGGAATGATACGGCGACCTGGGTTTATCAAATGGGAGGTGACCAGAAACTGGGAGGGGGCGATGATTTTCTGATTTCGATGGGGGAAGCAGACTTAGATTTGGTCAGCCTTTATACAATGTTCGGTGCAAATCTTAGCCAGGGAAATACTCAGCTAAAAAATGGTTCTTTTGACACAACGAACGCGCAAGGGGAAACCATCCGGTATTTCTTTGATGCACAAGGGGCGTTGGTCGGCCTAAAGAATTTGAATAAGGGTGCTATGTTGAGGTTTTTGCCCAATCGCTCGGCGATTCTCACTCTGAGTGATGGACGATCCGCGAATATTAATCTCGGGGCCGATGGGATACTTGGCGCAGGGGATGAATTTTCAGGTACAAGTCTGGAAGAGTTAACGGCCATGTTCGGATCAATAGGAAATCTTGTGTTAACCAGCCAGACGGCGAGTGGGGAGACCATTGAAAACCGTTACTGGTATGGGAAATTGATCGAATCCCGAACAGAAGATGGGGATTCCATCCTGTTTGACTGGGCCCACCAAAAGGGAGAAGTAACATTCGTGGATGGTAAGACGGCCACCCTGAATTTTGGCGCGGACGGTTTTTACGGTACTTCGGATGATACGCTGTCTTATCAGGATACCTTGGGGAATACTTTTATGTACGACCGGCTGGGGCGTCTCATCGGTTTGACCGACCAGACACATCAGACCCAGACGGCTTTTGATTTTTCGACAGACGGTGAAGTCCAGATTTATGTGACCGATCTGGCGACGGATACGATGGTCAACACAGTTGCCTTGTCGCTCGGCGCAGACGGTAAGTTAGGCACGTCGGATGATCTTCTTTTGTCCCTGACTGGCATGCGGGACGACCAGACTTTTACGCAAGTTTTCGATGCGAACGGCCGGATGACGGAAGCGATCGGCTATTTTGAAACGGCCAGGGTTGATGCGCTTGGCCGGTATATCAGGGCGGACGGAACGATTGCCATGACGGCGGAGGAAGCTGACAAAGTCATGGCTTACCAGCGGACGAGTTATAACTGGAGCGAAGCCGGAAAGGTTACGATCTCGACCTATGATAAGGAAGGCGCCGCGGACCCCGTAAGTCGCATGATATACAACCTCAACGCGGATGGTAGCCTCGGGAATGTCGTGGAAGCAATGCTGTACAATGGCGAGGGAAGCTTTTTTTATCGCGAGCGCTATGACGATCAGGGCCGGGTCACGTATTACCAAAATATCTCGACCGGCGATGAACTTCGTTATACCTACAATGACACGGACCACACCTTCACAGTCACTTCAAGCCTCGGTTTCTTTTCCCAGACTTTCAAATATGCCGAGGGCCATGAAGGGGACAGCCGTTTTGCGTATGTGATCAAGGAAAGCCGTGATGGAGTGAACCGGAACTGGGATGAACACGGGAACATCACTTCGGTGACGGATAAAGACGGCGTAACGACCTATTTCCAGAACGGCGTGATGGCCGCGGTGGTGGCCAAAGACGGCACCATTATTCAACAGTTCCAGCAGTATGTGGATCCTTATTCGGGTGTGATAACAGGAGTTGGTTTCGAGAATCTAGGAGCGACTCGTGAGTTTGTTGATGACGGAGAAGACGATCTGGGCCGTAAAATTTTTAAAATGGTGTTTGCGAACGGCGTGACCGTCAGCTACGTAGAGGAGGAGGACGGAAAGCGAGTGTTTTTAGATACCACGCATGTGAAAGCAGCAGAATTTCAACAAGGGACGGACCCTGAGACGGGAACGCTGACGATTAGGTTCAGTGATGGTCGCCGTGCTGTTTATTCGCAATCGGGTGGTTTTTATGAAATCAAGGAGATGGTAGGACTTTATGGGGAAAAAGAGACGTATGTTTATGATGATAAGGGTCTTTTGTATTCAGAGCGTGATGACGGAAGCCGCACTTATTACGTTAGGGGGGGTGATAACGGGCAAACTTTGTTAAACGGAGCGCCCGGAGTGGGAAACCCGTTTGTGGATCGCATCGAATCCGGGACGACAGTGACGCGATATTGCTACGACGACGGATGCACGAACCAGTCGATGACAAAGGACAGTAAACTTACAAGGACGGAGGAGTGGGTTGCCGGGAGTGATGGTGTCCAAGGTAGTGATGACGATATTCTCTTGGCGGTCTCTCAGTATGATGCAGAAGGCCGGATTAAGACGATGTATCGCTACGATCTGGATGGTTCGGCCGTGGAAAGCTACACGACGTTTACCTATTTCATGAATGATGATGCTGATAAGGAGAAACCGGAATACCGGATGACTTCTGTTCAAACCCAGTATAACGTGCAGGATTTGAACAAAAAACATGAAACCATTAACGTCGGAGAAGATGGCTGGGTGAATAGTAAAACCTATTTCATGCCGAACGGTGATAATTCAGCAGAGCGCGAGGATGTTTTTAGGCAGGGGATTATTGACCGTGTTGAGACATTTTCCCGGGTGATGGGGACGGGAGGGACGTGGGAAACGGACAGCCTTGGTAGTTATCTCACGACACGGGATCAAGTATTACGTTATGAGCTCGGGTCAAATGTTGCGAAGGCCGATCGGATTGTGACTTATAAGGAAGGACTTGGGACAACAGCTTGTTCGGGAGATTTTTCGCTTTGCCAGGCGGCGTCTTACGAGGTCCAGCATTATATAGGAGGCTCTAACAAAGTTGATTTTATCAAACGCTATATTGTCAAAGGCGATCTGGATGAGGTTCCGGGCTCGGGTTCGCGGGCGGATGTTCTGCACAGCACCTATCGGCAGATCCAACTCGATGAACGGACGACA
>CAYULU010000008.1:0-48125 GCA_964445745.1 uncultured bacterium
TTCTAACACCCGGAGACTCAACTTTCAACTGGTCCAGTTTTTGGGGGGAAGGTCAATATTGGCACCCCTATACTTCACGCCAAAACAATGGGCAGCATCGTAAATTATTTTCAACCCGTATGTATCTGCAATTTCCTGGATGCGATCCACCTTACAGGGGTTACCATACACGTGAACCGGCAAAATAGCTGCGGTGCGGGGGGTAATAGCTGTTTCAATTTTTTCAGGATCGAGAGTGCCAAATTCGGGTTCAATATCGACAAAAACAGGCTTAATATTGTTCCACCACAAACTGTGGGTCGTAGCCACAAAACTATAGGGAGTGGTAATTACCTCACCAGTTATTCGTAAGACCTGTAAAGCGGTCATCAGCGCCAAAGTTCCGTTAGCAAAAAGAGAAATGTATGGTACGTCTAAAAAGCCAGCTAGTTCCGTTTCCAGCTGTTTATGGAAAGGGCCGTTGTTGGTAAGTATTTTGCTTTTCCAAATCTGTTCAAGATACGGGATAAACTCCTTCAAATCAGGGAGGGCGGGTTGAGTAACATAAGTAGGTTTATTCATAATTTCTTATTTCCTTTAATTTTGGGGTTTTTCAATCAGCTTACTAAAATACGTTTCATTTTCGAAAAACAATCACGCGTTATATCATCGTTTTTTTGATAAAAACTCCCGGATGGCGACAAGAACACGCTCAGGGACAGGCCCAAGATAGCCCAGGGACAGACGCCGGTCGGTAATGTCCTCCACCTTGCACGCCATTTCTTTTTGGACGGCATAAAGCAATTGCGCTTTGATCACGGGGGGATCCAAGGACACTTTTTCTTTCAGGCTCGGCTCTTTCTCTATCATGGCCAGGACATCCCAGACCCGACCGCCATAAATCCCGATGAGCGAACGAACGGTCTCCGGCTCAAGGTTGAAGGAGCGGGCTACATCGTCCACACTTCCCGGCACCTTCCCCCTGTCACACAGCGCAAACGACCACGTTTTTCCTTTAAAAATTTTCTTCAGGCAGGCCTCGGCAACTGCGCGATAAGTCGTGTATTTCCCTCCCACCACAAAAATCAACCCTGAGGGTGTTTCATAAAAAAGGTGTTTCCGGGAAACCTTGCTGGCCGAACCGCCCTTACGCACCAGGGGGCGCAATCCTGAAAAAGTTGAAAGGATTTTCTGGGGCGACATATCCAGTTCAGGAAAGACACGCCGGGCTTCCCGCATCAAATACTCCACATCCTCCGATGAAACCTTGACGCGATCCGGATCCCCCACATAATCCGTGTCTGTCGTACCAATCAAAGAATGCCCAAGCCACGGAATCACAAAAAAAATCCTTTGGTCACTTTGGGAAGGGATAAAAAGCGCACGGTCGGAAAGCTTGTCTTTGTAAACAATGTGTATACCTTGGGTGGTTCGGACCTTTTTAGGAGCACGAAAATCATCCAGTTTAAGCAGTTGATGGGTCCAGGGGCCACCGGCAACCACGACCTTTTTGGCATGAACTTCAAAATTCCGATTCCCGATATGATCCTGCACCTTGACACCGGTCACACGCCCGTCTTCCTTAAGATACTCCTTCACTTCTGCATAGTTGGCGACATGAGCCCCTGCCTCCGAAGCCGCGAAGACATTTTCAAGGCAGAGTCTTGCATCATCCATTTGAGCATCATAATAAACCACTCCCCCCTTCAGACCTCTTCTTTGAAGACCCGGCTCAAGACGCAAAACCTCCGTAGCATTCAGAGCCTTATGCCGTTTAATCCGGTAAGGCCCCGCAATGAGATCATAGAGAAAAACACCGAGACGCATCATCCATAAGGGACGCCGGTCTCCTTGGTAGACAGGAATAAGAAATTCGAGAGGCTGAACCAGGTGGGGCGCAACGGCAAGCTGAACTTTTCTTTCTTTAAGAGACTCATAGACAAGATCCACTTCCAGATTTTCCAGATATCGAAGTCCCCCGTGGATAAGCTTGGTCGATTTACTGGAAGTCCCGCTCGCAAAATCCCCTTTCTCAAGCAATGCCGTTTTGATACCCGCCCGGGCGGAAAGATTCGCGATCGAGGCGCCGTTAATTCCGCCGCCAATCACTAACAGATCATACTGGTTTTTTTCAAACTGGTTAATATCCCGGATCATTAAATCCATCCCTCCTCAGATCCACGCTCAACGAGCAGGATCCAAAAAAGCGTGAACGTTATCACGTGGATCGTAGTCTGATTTAGAGCATTGCCATTTTAACCGCTTTCATCCACCCCTGACAAAGGCGTTCGCGTTCGCCTTTTGACATCGCCGGGTAAAAAACCTTGTCGATTTTGGCGCTAACGGAAGGCTTCTTCAGACCGAGGGTCACGGCCGCAAGATCAGCGGCGCCCTGGACGGTCAGTTCGATCACTTTAGGACGGACGACCTTCGCTCCAAGAATATCCGCCTGAAATTGCATAAGAAAATTATTCCGGCATGCCCCACCATCCACCTTAAGCTCCCGGATGTGTTTCCCGACATCTTTCCTCATGGCATCGTAAACATCCCGGGTCTGGTACGCAATCGACTCAAGTGAAGCACGGATAATATGAGGAACCGTGGTCCCCCGCGTAATCCCGCTGATAATCCCCCGGGCATGACTGTTCCAGTAAGGCGCTCCGAGTCCCACAAAAGCCGGGACAACATAAACTTCGTGCGTTTCTTCAAGCCCCCGGATCACCTCTTCCGTCTGCGAAGAATGACGGATCACCTTCAAACCGTCACGGAGCCATTGGACCACGGCACCCGCAATGAATACCGACCCCTCCAGCGCATAAACCGGCCGACCCTTGGCGTCACAAGCAAGGGTCGTCAGAAGTCCCGCCTTGGAGATAACAAATTTTTTGCCTGTATTCAAGACGATAAAACATCCTGTCCCGTAAGTGTTCTTACTGGTGCCGGGACGATAGCAACCCTGCCCGTAGAGCGCCGCCTGCTGGTCGCCCATGACACCGGCGATCGGAACCCCCGCCGGAAGTCCGGCCACCCTCACCGTCCTGCCAAACACTGAACCAGACCGTTTCACTTTCGGAAGTACCGGGGATGGAACACCGAGAATGTTAAGAAGCTCAGGATCCCATTTTTTTGTGCGGATGTTCAGAAGGAGCGTTCGTGAAGCATTCGTAAAATCCGTTACATGCTCCCTGCCCCCTGTCAACTTCCAGATAAGCCAGCTGTCAATCGTCCCGAAGGCGATCTCGCCACGAGCCGCCTTTCTTCGAAGGCCCGGGACATGATCAAGAAGCCAGCGGATTTTCGTCCCTGCGAAATAGGGGTCGAGAAGAAGACCTGTTTTTTTTCTAAAAACAAGCTGATGCTTCTTAAATCGGGCGCATAGAGCACTCGTCCGGCGACATTGCCAGACAATCGCCCGGTAAACCGGCCGTCCCGTTTTTCGGTCCCACAAAACCGTAGTTTCCCGTTGATTGGTGATTCCAATTCCTTCGATCGCAGAAAGTGGAATTCGAGACCGGGCCACCGCCTTGCGGATCACTGAGACACAGGATCGCCAGATCTCTTCAGCGTCGTGTTCGACCCAACCTGGCCTAGGGAAATACTGTCTGAATTCCTGCTGGGCGGAACCCACCACAACTCCGGCAAGATCGAACAAAACCGCTCGCGAACTTGTCGTGCCCTGATCAATCGCAAGAATGTAGCGCTTCATAGGATTCCCCATCTCGCTTTTTTTTATATTAGGACTTGAGAATCGAACGCAGCAGACATCGCCACTTACTTACAAATTTTGAATCTAGACTCTCCGACAAGGATAAATAAAAAAATCTGAAAAACGATTTAATCTTCCTCAGGCAAAATCCTCCAGCACTTTGGCCGTGATGATAAACCGGACACCTTTAAGTTTGAGAATGCTCCGACCTTTCAGGAGCCAGCTCATCACCCGAACAAACTCTTCCTGATTCGGAATGCAAACGAGACAGCCATCGCTAGCGATACTGATCTCTCCCCGTTCTTCGGAAACCACCATCGCAACGGCATCAGTGCGTTCGGTAATTCCGATGGCCGCCCGGTGACGGGTCCCGAAATTCACATTACCGTCCATTAACGTCGCCAAAGGCAGAATGCCCTTGACCGTCTGGATACGGCCTTTGTGAACAATCACAGCACCATCATGGACTGGTGATGTCGTAAGAAAAAGCGGAATAAGCACTTCGGAACGGATCTCGGCATCAAACGGAAGACCCGGGCCTCTCATATACGTTTTGAGAGGACGGTTTTGTTGCAGAACAATAAGAGCTCCAACCTTGCGAGTTGCAAGGTGGTGAAAAGCCGTATTGATTTCTTCAAGGTAACCCGGTAATTTCAGTTTCCGTTTAAACAGTACCGACACCCGATCGGTTATCCATATTGAAAATGCCGTCACGCCATCCAGTAGCAATAGCAATCCGGCAATCAACAAGACAAAAATTCCGGCACTGCGCCACAAGGGCTCCTGAACTTCAGGGCGAGCAAAAACTAGCGCCGCCCAGAAGCAGAAAACACCAATCAGGTACTTGATAGACGCACGAACCCAGGCAAACCTCGGAGGATAAAAGAAATAGCCCAATCCGATCAGGGCCGCAATAATTGTGATAAGCATGATCTTCCTTTTTTGAAATTTTTACTTTATATTTACGGCCTTTGGCAAGTTTTATGAAGGTGGACACAACACACAGTAGCCAGTTGTTCTTGAGAGGTCCGTTGCATTTTGTTCAGCGGCCAATATTCAGGCGCTTTTTCGGATAATCAGTTGAGGCAGGTATTTTTTTGAAATGGCGCCGGATGCCGGGCGACCGATTTTTTCAAGGAGGATATTCACCGCGTCTTCTCCCATTTTCATGAGGGGCTGACGAATCGTGGTTAGCGGAGGGACATGTGTCCCCGCACGATTATTGTCATCAAAACCAATCACCGACATGTCCCCCGGGCAATGAAATCCGCACTCATGCACAGCTTTTATCGCACCAAAGGCAAGATCATCATTCCCGCAAAGAATCGCTTGCGGAAGGTCCTTATCGCAAAGCCATCCTTTCATCACACGATACCCCTCCGATTCGCTGTTGGCCCGTGTCATACGAATCCATTCTTTTCTTGCTTCGATTCCCCTTTCTCCGGTCACCTTGGCAAACCCATCTAATTTAAGTTGAGTATCAATGAATGGGATTTGAACTTTCTTGTGCCGGATCCGGAACGTAACTTGCCGGGGGCCATGAAGCATCCCGATCTTGCGTATTTTTTTCCGAAAAAGAAAATTAACAGCAAGTCGCATCCCAGCGGCAACATCGGTCTGGACCATATTGACACCGAGCCCCGGCAAAGGGTCGTTCACAACGAGCACCCGTGTATCGCGAGTGTTTTCGATCAGTTGACAGAACCAGGGATGGATCCATCGCCAGGTCATGATCATCAATCCATCCAGAGAATGCCAGCGGAGAATGTGCGAAATGTCGGCGTGAAGGAGTGCTCGATACGGAATAATTTTCAAATCACAATGCTTTTCAAAAGCTCGCTTAAAAACACCCGAAAGGAGTTCGGCGTGATAATTGGAATGAAAAATATCTTTCGCGACAGTCGTAAGAATTCCAAAGGTGTAACGGCGCGAAAGCGGCCTGTGAGGCCTCATGCACCGGCTCCTGCCACCTCGATAGAAATAGCCTGCCAAGAATCGCTTAACTCATCGTAGCTGACTTCCGCCGAAACCTCGTCACCCGTTTTAATGTCTTTTAAGGATTTGACACCGGAAAATTTCGTCGTAGAAAGAATGGAAATCACCGTCGACTCTTCGTCCTCGGTGATAGGGTCCAGTTCCGTTACAATCAACTCCTGCGCACGGGCATCCACCTTTGAGACCTCCCCGTCAAACCATTCCGGGAAACAAGGAGGAATTGTCACCAACAGCCATAAAACAAAAACAATAATCGTCGTTTTCATCGTGAGGCACTCCTTCGAGCCAAGTTTTTAAACGCATACAAGATAACGAAAAAAAGGCTATCCGACAATCAGCAAATGACTGGCCTTGGGCAGATTATGTGCAAGATTCCGAAGGACATCGCCACGAAGCAGATTAATAAGAGCACTTCGCTTGGTCGCTCCAATGACCACCGTGCTCACATCCAGTACCCGGGCCGCCCGGGCAATCATCCTTCCGGGGTTGTCCCCCGCCTGCCAGATCGGAACCGCTGTAATCCCGTGCTTTTCCATTGCTTCCTGGGCTTTGCCGAGGAGCTCAACCGACTCTCGGGACGGTTCCATCTCGGACGGAAGCTCAGGAGACGGCGGGACTTCCTCAACATAGTTAAGATACACCGAATTCTCACCTTTCGCCTTCACATGAAGCGCCGCTTCTTCAAGCACCGCAGGATTGAAAGTCTTTAATGCAATCAACGCCGTACTCTTATACAGCGACGAAATCTCCTTAGCTTCCTGGACGGTTAAAAGGTTGACGGTCGATGCCATTTCGGGCATCGGCGGCAACACCACTTTCTTCCCCAGGTACCGAAGCACAAGACCTGCCCCAAGCACCGTTAATGCGAAAAACAAGGCGTTTTGTTTTTCAATCGCAATGGTAATCTCGATCACGACCAGGATCATCGTGGCAAATGCCAATAGCCCCCGCTCCCACTTTTTGAGACGAATAGACGGATTGGTTGCGCAAGTGCCAAGGTTCAGCGTAATCGCACCCACAACCCCGATCGCGTAAAGCGCTGCCAGGTGCATCAGATCCCGTTCAATCACCAAAACAATGACAGGCACCAGAACTGCTATGACAAGGGCAAACCACGGCATGCCAAAACGGTTGAGTTTGGAAAAGATCGGCGGAAGCTCCCTGTCTTTGGCAAGAGTGAACTGAATGCTGACAAGAGCTGAGATGGCCGTATTCCCCGCCGAAAGCAAAAGAAATCCAAAAGCTATCGATACAATTTTACCAAACCACGGTCCAACATAATGATTTCCCATGACCCGTAGCATATCTTCGGTATGACCCGTGAGTCCTGGAATGGCATTCATGGCAAGCCCCAGGAGAAACGTCAGGATGGAGACTTCGATAAGCACCGGGAAAATAGCACGCTTCGAGGTTTTGCCGACCGGCTCCACCATCACCCCGGTCATGTTCGCAATCGCTTCGACCCCCGAGATCGCCAGGATGATCCCCACAAACGTGGCCCAGTTCCGTCCCAAATCCTTTGACGGCATCTGCAAATCAATATGCCCGAGTTGAGGTACTGCCGCTACAAAAAGAATAACCGCTATTACAGAAGCAAAAACTGCAACCACGGCAGCAATGTTTCCGCTTTTCGATGGACCGACCCAGTTGATGGCGCCGATCAGAAAAATGACCCCAATCGCCCAAATCTCGGGATTAGGAAAGTTAAAATAGTGGAAGGCATCCAGAACACTAATCGCGGCCGTCACCGCAAAATTAGCAAAAAGAAGAAACGCACCAATCACCGCCAGTGTTTGAGATCGGTGCTTGACCGAAGAGTAAACCCCGCCACCGTCCGGAAAGGCACGGCAGACCATGGTGTAACAAACACCCACCAACACTGTCAGAAGGGACATCAATCCCAGGAAAAACCACGAGGTGTGACCGGCCAGGGCAAAGGCAATGCCAAGCACATACGCCTTGCTCGTACCCCAGTCACCATAGAGCATGGCGCCGGCCTGATACCATTTAAGTTCGCGAGGTCTTTCGACCCGTTTAATTATGACGGCCATAGATTTTTTGATTATAGATCAAAAGCCATATCGTTTCAAAATAAACATCCCCTGTCGAAACGTTACCTCGCTGGAAATAGGTGGGTTAAGATTCCCGCACCCGTCACAATGAAGAGATAGCCACTAGAATATCGGCCGCAGCCTGCCGGGGATCGGCTGCTTGGGTAATAGGTCGACCTACCACAATATGATCAGCACCAGCCTTAACAGCTTTTTCAGGAGTTTCAATACGTTGCTGATCTCCCGTGGAACTTCCCGCAGGTCGAACACCGGGGGTCACAATGAGAAAATCTTTTCCGAATTGACGACGAATCATGGAAGTTTCCTGGGGTGAGCAAACAATTCCGTCAAGTCCGGCCTTCTGAGCTAGCTTGGCAAGATGAAGTACTTCATCCTGAATTTGACGTTTGATCCCAATCTCGTTGGAAATCATTTCCTGACTGTGACTTGTCAGCACCGTCACGGCAATCAGCCTGGGGCGTTTCCCCGTTCCGGTCGAAAAGGTCTGCACGGCCTCCTCGGCCTTGTTCATCATCGCATAGCCGCCCAAGGCATGAAGATTCACAATATCAACTCCGTGTTCACAAACCGACCGCAACGTCCGACTGACCGTATTGGGGATATCATGCAGTTTGAGATCGAGAAAAACTTTTCCTCCAAATTTCTGGACAAGATCAACGGCATGCCAGCCAAAGGCCGTAAAAAGCTCAAGACCCACTTTGTAAAAGCTCACAACCCCCTGGAGCGACTCAAGCCAGGCCCTGGCCTCGTCAAGCGACGGCGCATCCAAGGCAACAATCAATTTATCCCGTACCGGAGCAGACACATTCATCGTTGGCATCCTTTCCACCCCCCATCGGCAGGCGCGTAAGTCCCGCGCAAAGCATCCAGCGTTGCAATCTTTTCGGCCCTGCAAAATTTTTTTAAACCTCTCAAAATATCTGTGGTGGCCATCGGCTCCACAAAATTGGCCGTCCCCACCGCGAGAAGATCGGCCCCGACGATGAGAAACTCTACCGCATCCCGCCAGTTCGAGATCCCCCCTGACGCAATAATGGGAACACCAAATTCCTTTTTAGCTTGGTAAACATAGCGTAAGGCAACCGGCTTGATCGCAGGTCCGCTAAGCCCCCCAAAATCCCTGACAATTCTTGACGAGCGTTTTTTGATGTGCACCGACATCCCCCGAAGAGTATTAATCAGGCTCAAACCGTCCGCCCCTTTCGCCAAAACTTTTTCGGCAATTTGCAAAACGTCCCCCAGTTCCGGAGATAATTTGGCAAATATCAGAACCCCCGCATTGTCGCGAACAGCCTGGATAGCATCCAGGATCCGCTTCTGTTTTCGCATGAAATTAACCCCGCCGCCCTCAACATTCGGGCATGAAAGGTTTACTTCAAGCGCCTTCACAATGGACGGAGAACGTCCTATGGCTTTTGCCAAAAGACCAAATTCCCTCGCTGATTCTCCGGCAATACTTACGATCAGCGGCACCCCGAGCTTTGTGAAATCCGGTATTTTATGCTCGACAAAATCTTCAAGCCCCTTGTTCTGAAGACCGATCGCATTAAGCATCCCGGCTGAGACCTCACAAATTCTAGGCATGGGGTTTCCGGTGCGGGGTTTGACAGTAATCGTCTTTGTAATGATGGCCCCAAGCTCCCTGTAATTCACAAAACCCGCATATTCATCCGCCGTGCCAAAAGTCCCGGACGCAACCGTTACGGGATTCTTGAGCCGAAATCCCTTGATCCGTGTCGTAAGATCTATTTTCATCGGACCGCCAGCTCCTCAAAATTAAATACCGGGCCATCCACACAGGCCCGTTTAAGTCCTTCCGCCGTTTCGACCATACAACCAAGACAGGCTCCCACCCCGCAAGCCATCGCTTCATCCCAAGAGGCTTCCCCCTGCACTCCATATTGCCTCGCCATGGCCATGACCGCAAGCATCATCGGTTTCGGTCCACAAGTCTGGATAAAAAGATCCTGGGGTTTTTCTTTTTTTATAATCCTTTCAAGAGGCACCGTCACAAAACCTTTCGCGCCAACCGAGCCATCCTCCGTCGCATAAAGGATCTTGGCCTTGACCCTTTTCAGCTCATTTCGGGGAAGCACTTCAGCTGAAGATTTTGTACCCATTAAAAGGTATTCCGAAGGGAAATGCTCCGCCAGATTGATAAGAGGAGGAACTCCAATGCCGCCTCCGACAAGAAGCCGTTTTTTCCCTTTCAGGTCCGTTTGAAAACAGTTGCCAAGCGGTCCCATGATTTTAAGAGAATCACCTTTATTTTTTCGGGACAAAACTTCGGTGCCATGTCCTAAAACTTCATAAAGGATTTCAACGGTATTCTTTTGCGTACGGTAATAGCTGAAAGGTCGTCGAAGATAAGGATCTCGCCCCGGATCAACTTTGACATGAAGAAACTGCCCGGGCAAGACATGACGGGAAAGTTCCGGCGAAACAAAAACCAGCTTGCGATACTTTGCATTCACCTGCCTATTTTCCCGAATGGTGACAATTTCATCAAAGAGCTTTTTGGCCATGCTTTACCCTCTGCCCGGTTTGAGACCATGATAGTCGCGGATTGATTTCACGTCCAGCTCATCATCTTTCACAGCCTGTAAACCCCGCAAGGCCGCTTTTGCCGCACTGAGCGTCGTGATGCACGGAATATTAAACGACACTGCAAGCGATCGGATTTTCCCTTCATCCAGCATCGGCCCTTTTCCGCTCGGTGTGTTAATAATCAGATCCATTTTTTTGTTTCGCACCCAATCTGAAATATTGGGGCTACCTTCTGCGATTTTTAAAATTTCCTGTACCGGAACGCGATAATCTCTTAGCACCTGAGCTGTCCCTTTTGAGGAAACGACTTTAAATCCAAGCCGATGAAATTGTCGTGCGATTTCCGCAATTTTGGGTTTATCCGAATCCTTGACGCTGATAAACACGGTCCCCTTTTTTGGGATACGCGACATGGCGGCGTCCTGGGATTTATAAAAGGCCTTGCCAAAATCCTTATCAATCCCCATCACCTCCCCCGTCGATTTCATCTCAGGAGACAAAATGATGTCAACTCCGGAAAATTTCACAAACGGAAAAACAGACTCTTTGACGGCTACATGAGCAGGCACAATTTCTTCGGTAAATTTCAAATCCTTGAGGGTTTTTCCGACCATCAATTGAGCCGCGAGTTTTGCCAGAGGAACCCCGATGGTTTTACTCACAAAGGGGACCGTCCTGGACGCTCGCGGATTAACCTCAAGGCAATAGATCTGCCCCTTCTGAATGGCATACTGGACATTCATCAGTCCCACGACACCAAGTTCTTTAGCGATCTGTTTCGTCTTATCAATGATCTCTTCGATCATTTCCCTCGGGACTGAAAAAGGTGGAATGACCGACGCGCTGTCCCCGGAATGAATGCCGGCCTCTTCGATATGTTCCATCACTGACCCCACCACCGAAGTCTTGCCGTCTGAAACGAGGTCGACGTCTATTTCCGTCGCATCTTCAAGAAACTTGTCGATCAGAACCGGCTGAGAACCACTCGCCTCCACAGCCTGTTTCATATATTTTTTAAGAGAGACTTGATCATAAACGATTTCCATCGCCCGGCCGCCAA
This sequence comes from uncultured bacterium, assembly GCA_964445745.1. Taxonomy (GTDB): domain Bacteria; phylum Omnitrophota; class Omnitrophia; order Omnitrophales; family Aquincolibacteriaceae; genus UBA1443. Next base: position 11,360 of record CAYULU010000008.1, read on the forward strand.
GCACGTAAGACGGCCTGATCACCACTGGATAGCCGATTTTTCTGGCCACATCGCACGCTTCCTCAAGACTGGTCGCCATCCCGTTTTCAGGCTGGGACAAGTGAATTTTCCTGAGAAGCTTTTTGAACCGGTCACGGTCTTCCGCACGGTCAATCGCCTCCACGGAAGTACCAAGAATTTTAACGCCGTGTGCTTTGAGTGCCTTCGCAAGATTCAGTGGTGTCTGTCCACCCAGTTGAAGAATCACTCCCAGAGGCTTCTCATTTTCATAAACATTCAGCACATCTTCAAGCGTCAGCGGCTCAAAATAAAGTTTGTCGGAAGTATCATAATCCGTGCTCACCGTCTCGGGGTTGGAATTGACCATGATGGTTTCATACCCGAGCTTTTTAAGCGCAAATACCGCATGGACACAACAGTAATCAAATTCAATGCCCTGCCCGATGCGATTGGGGCCGCCGCCTAAGATCATCACCTTCTTCTTTCGCCCCGGACTGGACTCATCTTCGTCCTCATAAGTGGAGTAAAAGTACGGCGTGTAAGCCTTGAATTCAGCCGCGCAGGTATCCACCAGTTTATAGACCGGAAGGATCCGCTGTTTTTTACGCATCTTGCGGACATTCCGTTCCTGCATCCCCCAATAAAAAGCCAGCTGTCGATCCGAAAAACCGTACTGTTTCGCTTTTTTTAGTAAACGCTCCCGATCTTTCGCTCGACTCCAAGCGTCAAGCAATTCTTTTTCAAAATCGACGATCTGCTTTAGCTGGGCCAAAAACCATGGATCGATAAAAGTTTGCTTATAAATTTCCTCAATGCTATATCCCGCGAGAAAAGCGTACTTGACATAAAATATTCGATTTTCTCGGGGGGTCTTGACCTCTTCAAAAATCTTTTTGCGAAGCTCTCCGTTTCCAGGCACTTCGCGAATAAATTCAACGTAATCTTCACGGGTTTTAAGTCCCAGATCAAAAACCTGATCCTTCCCGTCCCCTCCAAAACCAAACCGCTTCGTTTCCAGCGAACGAAGACCTTTCTGGAAGGCCTCCTTAAAAGTACGCCCGATGGACATCACCTCTCCCACAGATTTCATTTGCGTGGTGAGACGATTGTCCACCCCTTCAAACTTTTCAAAAGCAAAGCGCGGAATTTTGACAACACAATAATCAATGGCCGGTTCAAATGAAGCTGGCGTATCTTTGGTAATATCGTTGGGAATTTCATCAAGCGTAAATCCTACCGCAAGTTTCGCCGCAAACTTTGCGATGGGAAACCCCGTCGCCTTGGAAGCCAGCGCTGAAGACCGTGACACGCGCGGGTTCATCTCGATAATCACCATTCGCCCCGTCTCCGGGTGCACCGCAAACTGAACATTGGATCCGCCGGTTTCGATTCCGATTTCTGACATCACTTTTCTCGCCGCATCCCGCATCCTCTGATATTCCCGATCTGTCAGAGACTGGGCGGGAGCTACGGTTATTGAATCTCCCGTGTGAACTCCCATAGGATCCAGATTTTCAATCGAGCAGATCACGACAAAATTATCCTTGATATCGCGCATCACCTCGAGTTCATATTCTTTCCAACCCAAAATGGATTCTTCGATCAACACCTCGTGAACCATGCTGTAATCAAGCCCGATTCGGGCCGTACTCCGCAACTCATCCGGGTTACGGCAAATACCACTCCCGAACCCACCCAAGGTAAAACTCGCGCGCACAATGACGGGATAGCCAATTTTTTCTGCCATCCTTTCCGCCTCATCCACCGTATAGGCAAAACCGCTTTTCGGGAGATCCAACCCGATCTTCTGCATCGCGCGTTTAAATTCTTCCCGATTCTCTGCTTTTTTGATTGCTTCATACTTCGCGCCAATCATTTCAACGCCATATTTCTCAAACACGCCTTTTTCGTAGGCATCCACCGCAAGATTAAGCCCCGTTTGCCCCCCCATCGTCGGAAGCACAGCCTCGGGCCGTTCTTTCGCAATCACCTTTTCCAAAAACTCCACGGTCAGGGGCTCAATGTAGGTTTCGTCGGCTAATTCAGGGTCGGTCATGATCGTCGCAGGATTTGAGTTGATCAAAACCACCTTGTAGCCTTCCGCTTTCAAAGCTTTCACAGCCTGGACACCCGAATAATCAAATTCACAGGCCTGACCGATAATGATCGGTCCCGATCCTATGATGAGTATTTTTTTGATGTCGGTTCGTTTAGGCATGGAACTTCCCTAGCATCTCTAAAAGCTTAAGCTTTCAGGCTCTTCTTATAGTAGTCTTGCAAGGCTTTCGGTTCGATTTTATCCTTCTTCGCTGCAGCTATTCCGGCCACGGTAGATTCAGCCGCCGCCAGTGATGTGACATAAGGCAACTTGCGTTGAATAGCCATCGTTCGAATATAACTGTCATCGGTCTGACTTCCGCGTCCCTGCGGTGTATTTACAATTAAATGCAATTCGCCGTTTTTGATCGCGTCTGCAATGTTGGGCTGACCCTCATTAATCTTCTTGATCAGAGTGTTCTGAACCCCACGGGCCGTTAAAACCTTGGCAGTCCCTTCCGTCGCAAAAATCTGGAAACCAAGGGCCAAAAGTTTTTTGGCAATCGGCGCCAATGCAATCTTGTCCTTATCCGCTACGGTCAAGAGAACATTACCTTCTAGCGGGAGTTTTGCCCCGGTCGCTTCCTGGGCTTTGTAGAATGCAACTCCGAAATTAGGGCCGATCCCCATCACCTCTCCGGTCGCACGCATTTCGGGACCCAAAAGCGGATCCACTTCCGGAAACATATTAAAAGGGAAAACCGCTTCTTTCACCCCCACAAAAGGAATGGCGGTCTTTTTCAACTGTGGGAAATCCTTCAGCTTTTTCCCCAACATAATCTCAGTCGCGAGCCGGGCGATCGGCACTCCGGTCACCTTGGAAACAATCGGGACCGTACGGGAGGCGCGCGGATTAGCTTCAAGGATGTAGACCTTGCCATCACAAATAGCGTACTGGACATTAATCAATCCCGCCACTTTAAGGGCCTTTGCGATCCTCGAAGTATAGTCCCGTATTTCTTCCAGGTGAGCGCTGGAAATGGTACGACTTGGTATCGAACATGCTGAATCTCCCGAATGAACACCTGCCCATTCGATATGCTCCATCACGGTAGTGACAAAAGAATCCTCCCCATCCGCCAACGCATCCACTTCACATTCGATGGCCATTTCAAGAAACCGGTCGATGAGCATCGGATGCTCGGGACTGACCTGAATGGCCTCCACCGCATATTTCCTGAGCATTTCTTCATCGTATATAATTTCCATCCCGCGACCGCCCAAGACAAAGGAAGGACGCACCATGAGCGGGTATCCGATGCTTTGTGAAATCGTGAGGGCTTCGTCCAGCGATCTCGCAATTCCGCTTTCAGGTTGAAGGATTCCCAGCTCAATCATCTTCTGGCGAAAAAGCTCACGGTCTTCGGCAAAGGCAATACTTTCCGGCGTCGTGCCCAAAATCTTAACTCCCGACTCCTTCAGTTGTTTGGCGATATTGAGCGGTGTTTGACCCCCAAACTGGACAATCACGCCCTCCGGTTTTTCCTTTTCATAAATCGTGAGGACATCTTCCAGCGTGAGCGGTTCAAAGTAAAGTTTGTTCGCGGTATCATAATCGGTGGAAACCGTCTCGGGATTGCAGTTGATCATAATGGATTCATAACCCGCCTCACGAAGCGCAAAAACCGCGTGGACACACGTGTAATCGAACTCAATCCCTTGTCCGATCCGGTTGGGCCCGCCGCCCAGGATCATGATTTTCTTTTTCTTGGTCACAGCCGAGTCTTCTTTGCCCGGAAGATAGGTGGAGTAATAGTAGGCCGATTCCCGCACCCCACTGACCGGCACCGCCTCATACCTCGCTACCTTTCCCAGGCTCAGGCGCCGTTCTCTGACCGCAGCTTCGGAAACTCCAAAAAGTCCCGCGAGATACCGGTCGGCAAAACCCCATTCCTTGGCCTTAATCAAATCTTTGTCGGAAAACTTATCCCATGACGTTTTCAAAATCTCTTCCTCAAACATTACAAGATCTCTCATCTCCCCGATAAACCACTCCCCGATATGCGTCATACGATGAAGCTCCTCAACCGTCAAACCCTGGCGGAGAGCCTCATACATCAGAAAAATTCTTTCACTGGAAGGATGCGCAAGCCGTTCCCGAAGTTGTTCGGCGGAAAGCTGTTTGAAATCCTTCGCACCTCCCAAACCATAGCGGCCAATCTCAAGCGAGCGAATAGCTTTCTGGAATGCTTCCTTGAAAGTCTTACCGATCGACATGACCTCGCCGACCGCCTTCATCTGGGTCCCGAGAACATCCGTGGCCTTGGAAAATTTCTCAAAAGCCCATCGCGCGAACTTGACAACCACGTAATCCCCGCTAGGCGTATACTTCTCAAGAGTTCCGCTCCGCCAGTAAGGAATCTCATCCAGGGTCAGCCCCGCGGCCAAACGGGTCGAGACCATCGCAATCGGAAATCCCGTCGCTTTGGAAGCAAGGGCCGAGGAACGTGACGTACGCGGGTTAATCTCAATGACAACAATGCGACCGTCTTTTTTGTTATGCGCAAATTGAACATTGGTCCCACCCACCACTCCGATCGCGTCCACAATCTTGTAAGAATATTCCTGGAGTTTCTTTTGGATCTCGGGGGATACAGTCAGCATCGGGGCGACGCAAAAGCTGTCGCCCGTGTGAACCCCCATGGAATCTACATTTTCGATAAAGCAAACCGTGATTTTCTGGTTTTTCGAATCACGCACTACTTCAAGCTCCAATTCCTCCCAACCAATCACCGCCTCTTCAATGAGCACCTGCCGCGCAATGCTGAGGGTCAACCCCCGCAAGGCAATCACCCGAAGATCTTCAACGTTATAAGCAATCCCTCCGCCGGTGCCGCCCATCGTATACGCCGGACGAATCACGATCGGATAGCCGATTTTTTGCGCAATCTGTTCGCATTCTTCAACCGAATTGGCCGTCGCCGACTGGGGAACCGGAATTCCGAGCTGGGCCATCGTCGCTTTAAAAACCTCACGATCCTCCCCCCGCTCGATGGCGTCCGCTTTCACCCCGATAATTTGAACCGCATATTTTTCCAACACCCCGCTTTTATAAAGTGCCGAGGACAGGTTCAGGCCCGTCTGGCCGCCAAGATTGGGCAAAAGGGCATCAGGCCGTTCCTGCGCGATAATTTTTTCAAGCGTTTCAACCGTCAAAGGTTCAATGTACGTTTTATCCGCCATTTCAGGGTCGGTCATAATCGTCGCCGGATTAGAGTTAACAAGTACAATTTCGTAGCCCTCCTTGCGGAGGGCTTTGCAAGCCTGCGTTCCCGAATAATCAAACTCACAAGCCTGCCCGATAATGATCGGGCCGGAACCAATAATCAGAATTTTCTTAATATCTTTCCGCCGCGGCATATTTTTCCTCGTTCTTTTTATCCTGCATGTTCAGAAATGAGTTGATAAAAACGGTTAAACAGATAATCGCTGTCGTGAGGACCGGGACCATTTTCGGGATGATACTGCACGCAAAACAAAGGGTGTTTCTTATGCCGGAAACCTTCGAGCGATTTATCATTCAGATTGATGTGAGTCAGTTCCACTTCATCCTTCGGAAGCGATTCAATATTCACGACAAACCCGTGATTTTGAGACGTAATTTCGATACGCCGTGTCGCCAGGTCCATCACCGGATGGTTGTTCCCGTGATGGCCAAACGCAAGTTTTGATGTTTTCCCACCAAGCGCCCGGCCAAGAATTTGGTGCCCCAGGCAGATGCCGAAGATCGGCAGTTTTCCAATCAGTTTTTTTGCGTTCTGGACAAGATACCCCAGCGCCGCCGGATCACCCGGACCATTCGAAAAGAAGGCTCCATCAGGTTTTTGCGCCAAAATTTCATCCGCCGTCGTTTGCGCGGGCACCACCTTCACATTAAACCCATGCCGGTTAAGTTGCCGAAGGATGTTGAATTTAATTCCGCTGTCCACAACCACCAGGTTGAATTTTTTTTTGCATTTTTCACCCCATGAAAATTCTTCGGGGACCATCCCGGCAAAATCATAGGATTCCTTACACGTCACCTCTTTCACAAGATCTACCCCCTCAATCCCGACGGAATCTTTTGCCATCCGGACAAGCTTCTTGGGATCAAGTTCACGGGTCGAAATCACCCCTTTTTTCGCGCCCCCAGAGCGCAAATGCTTCACAAGTTTACGAGTATCAATCCCCTGGATCCCGGGGGCATCGTACTTCCCGAGATAAGACTCGACCGTCATCTCGGAGCGATAATTACTCACAATGGGGCTCAGCTCTTTAATGACCAATCCCTCGAGCCACACCCGGGAAGATTCCGCGTCTTCAGAATTAATTCCGTAATTTCCGATGTGCGGACAGGTCATCACCACAATCTGTCCTTTGTAAGAAGGGTCCGTGAGAATCTCCTGGTAACCAGTCATTCCGGTGTTAAAAACCACTTCCCCAAAAGTTTCTCCTTCAGCGCCAAACCCCTCGCCTTCAAACCACACACCATCCTCGAGAGCAAGAATTGCTTTTTTCATAAATGGGTTCCGATCTTTAAAGGGCGTACTGGAAACCTTTGACGAACGTATGGAGGACTTTCCCCTTGAGTTTTTTTCCTAAAAAACATGAATTCAGAGACTTTGAATAAATATCTTTTTGCTCAAAGCACCATTCCAGGTCCAAATCCGCCAGGATAAAATTAGCGTGATCTCCGGCTTTGAGCCTCCCAAAGTTTGTTTTCTTCAGAATTTCACTGGGAACCATGCTCAATTTTCTGATCACATCCTCAATCTTCCACTTTCGTCCATGATAGAGCTCTGTCATCACAACTCCAAACGCCGATTCAAGGCCGATGGTTCCGAACGGCGCCCTTTCAATATCTAGGTCTTTTTCTTCAAGCGCGTGCGGCGCGTGATCCGTCGCGATCGCATCGATTGTCCCGTCTTCAAGTCCCTTGATCACTGCCAAGCGATCATCTTCGGTGCGAAGCGGCGGGTTCATTTTGTAAAAAGTATCGTATTTCACAAACTCCGCGTCCGTCAGAGCGATGTGATGCGGCGTTGCTTCGGCAGTCACGGGAAGCCCTTCGGCCTTCGCTCGCCGGATCATGTCCACCGCTCCTCGCGTGGACACATGCTGGACATGAAGATGGCATTGACACAACCGGGTCAATTCAATGTCCCGAGCCGTGGCAATGTCTTCGGATGCATTCGGGCGCCCCCGGAGTCCCAGCTTCGTTGAGACAATCCCTTCATTCATCACACCATTCAGGGAAATGGTCGGGTCTTCGGCATGGGTCATCACTGGCAGCCCGTAAGTAGCGGCGTATTCATAAGCCCTGCGTGCCACCCCAGAATCCACAACCCAGTTCCCGTCATCCGTTACAGCCACCGCCCCCGCGGCTTTCATCTCGGCCATTTCCGATACTTTTTTCCCTTCGCGCCCCTGGGTCAGGGTCCCTGCCGGCCAAAGGTTGAAGTTGAGAAGATTCGCGCGCTCCATCTGATACTTCACCACCTGGGCATTGTCACAGGCCGGTTTGGTGTTCGGCATCGCGACACAAGCCACAAATCCTCCCGCAATCGCCGCCTGGACTCCGCTTTCGATGGTTTCCTTGTGTTCATAACCCGGTTCTCGAAAATGCACGTGCAAATCCACCAGTCCCGGCATCAGGCAAAGCCCCTTCGCCTCCATCGTTTCGGCGTCATCCGACTGAAGATTTTTCCCCCACTTGACGATTTTACGGCTCTGGACATGAAGATCCATGACTTCGTCGATGGAATTAACCGGATCAATGATCCGTGCGTTCTTGATCAGAAGATTTTTAAGCGACTGTCCGTTCAACTTATTCATTTTTCAATGCCCCACTAAGAAGGTAAAGCACCGCCATACGTACCGCGATACCATTCGTAACCTGTTTGAGAATGTAGGACTGAGGACTATCCGCCAGCGCTCCTTCGATTTCTACGCCACGATTGACCGGCCCCGGATGCATGAGAATGGCATCCGGCTTTGCACGTTTAAAAAGTTTCAAACTAAGGCCAAAGGTACTTGCGTATTCACGGATACTTGGAAAAAGCGTTTCGTTCTGTCGTTCCATCTGAATACGAAGAAGCGTCACAGCATCTGCATCGTCTATCGCTTTTTTAACGTCGTGGATCACCTTCACACCCAGATCTTCAATACCCCAGGGAATCAACGTTTTAGGACCGCAAAGCACAACCTCCGCACCCAATTTGGTCAAACCCCAGACATTGGAGCGGGCCACTCTCGAGTGCAGGATATCCCCGACAAAAACCACTTTCAGTCCCTTGATCTTTCCTTTAATCTCGCGGAGTGTGAACATATCTAAAAGCCCCTGCGTCGGATGCTCATTAATTCCATCGCCGGCATTAACAATTCCACATCGTGTGTAATTGGAAACACGGTGCGGCGCCCCCGAAGAACCGTGCCGCATCACGATAATATCGACCTTGAGGGCCTCGATATTCGCAATCGTATCCCAAAGGGACTCTCCCTTGGTCATACTGGATCCGCCACTGGCCATGCCGATCGTATCCGCGCTCAACCTTTTTTCGGCAAGCTCAAACGACACTCTCGTTCGGGTACTGGGTTCAAGAAAAAGGTTCACCACAGTTTTTCCTCTGAGGGCCGGCGACTTTTTAACATCGCGTTGGGAAACTTCGCTGAAGGATTTTGCCGTATCCAGAATAAGTTCAATTTCGTCAGTCGATAAATCTTTGAGCCCTAGGAGATCCTTGCGAGTCCACTGTATACCAGCGGTCATATTCCGTTCCCTCCCGTAATGACAGCTTCATCTTTTCCGTCCACTTCTTTAATTCGAATGATCACACGCTCCTTGACCGACGTGGGGACATTTTTCCCGACATAATCCGCCCGGATCGGAAGCTCACGGTGGCCGCGATCCACCAGCACCGCCAGTTGGATCATCTTCGGGCGTCCATAATCGTTCAGAGCATCCAGAGCCGCACGAATCGTTCGTCCCGTGTACAACACGTCATCCACGAGAAGCACAACTCTTTTATTCAGATCAAAAGGAAGTTTCGTTTCACGAACTTCAGGGTTGGGACCTACTTCGCTGAGGTCATCGCGATACATGGTAATATCCAACGTCCCGAGAGGAATTTCAGTGCCCGTAATTTCATGAAGTTTTTTCTGAAGACGTTCTGCGAGGTACACGCCACGGGTGCGAATACCCACGACCGCGAGAAGCTGAGGGTCCTTATGACACTCAAAAATTTCGTGAGCCATGCGGACAAGAGCGCGATCGATACTGGCACTGTCTAAAACAAGTTTCTCGACGCTCATCATGCGGTACCCACAATACTGGCTGAGATTTGAGCTCTTTGAGTTTGTGAGCAACCCAACCGATCACCGGTTTTATATCCCAGCAGGCACAAAAAAACCCCGCCATCATTGGCAGGGTCATAAGGATATACTTTTTGTCTTTTCATTTTTTCACCTTTGTCGGCGTCTCTGCGCCGTCTTAAAAGGGTTCTGTACCGCTCAAACTTGCCGCAAGGATATACGCTCCTGTTTCATTTGTCAAGGGCAGTCCATTCTAAAATTTCTTTGCAATAGAGAACAGAGCGCAGAAAAAAAGAGAAGATCTTCCTTGTAAGCCGGGTTCTGTCCCCCTATCGCTTCGAAAAGCAAAAAAACGGGGTGACGGCCATCTATCTTGACTCTGCATTACTGCAGAGCTCATTCGGCTGACCCGATGAGATGCCTCCTGCTCGGAGACCGGCACGGGCAATGCCGCCTTTTTCAGGTGTCTCACCCTATTTAGCCTTTCTTCACGTAGAGATTACCGCGTTTCACCCCCTGACTTGCGTCAGGGACTCGTCTCTGTGGCTCTCCCCGAAACTGCCTCGGGGTCCGTTTGCCTTGCGGCATTCGGAGATCCGCTCATGCCGTCTCAGCCGTTAAATCTTTCAGATTTAACAAGCCTCCCCGCATGAGGATGGGCGTTACCCACTACGATGCCCTGTGAAGCCCGGACTTTCCTCTCACGATGTCCTACAGGTCGTTTCCTGTTTACCGTTTCCGCGAGCGGCCGTCCAGGAAGATCTTCTCAAAGAACAAAACCTAAACTGCTCATTTTATTTCATTCAGCCTTTTTTGGGAAAAATCAGCCCAGGAAGACTTGGGATATTTCTCAATGACGTCACGATAAACCTTTTCAGCCTCTCCGGTCCTTCCCATGGCCGCATAACTTTTCCCAATATAATATTCCGCAATGACCGCCATGTTACTGCCCGGGTTCTGTTCAAGATAATCCTGGTACCCCGTGATGGCCTTTTCATACTTGCCATGGCTGAAAGCCTTCTCCGCTTCGGCATAACTTCCATAGCTTGATTTCTGGAAATTTGCACAGGAGGAAACCAACATCGGGAAAAGCAAAAAAGGTATTAACATTTTCGTTATATTCATAGTTAAAAACCTCTGAAGTTTTCTTTAGAAATTCTCCTCGAACGCAAGTTTACTTGGCAAGCCAAACGGGGTCAAGGGCATAAAAATGAAAAAAATGAAAAGAAACGAGTCTTAAAAAATCGGCCAGGTTCTCCAGGCAAACAGTGTAAGGGGATCATTGTTTTTCTATAAAAATAGCGTTTTTAACCTTTTCCAAAAGTTTCTCCGTTTCAAACGGTTTGATCAAATAATCGTCCGCGCCGACTTCTTTCGCAAGCGATGTTAAATTACGCACACTGGCGGTAAAAAGAATTACCGGGATCTTTTTCAAATTTTCATCCGATTTAATCTTTTTACAAATCTCGGCGCCACCGATGCCCGGAAGTCTCAAATCCAGAAAAACAAGATCGAACATCTCTCTTTGGATCCAATCCCAAGCTTCATCGCTGTTAACGGCAGTGACAACTTCATACCCCGCCTTCCGCAGGCGAAAAACCGTCACTTTCAGCACGTCCAATTCATCGTCAACAAACAATATCCGTTTAGACACGGGGACGGCTCCTTTGCTCCATCACAGGCAATAGAAAAATAAAACACGATCCTTTACCTAATTCTGATTCCACCCAAATTTTCCCACCGTGGGCTTCAACAATCTGCTTTGAAATCGCCAACCCCAAACCGGTCCCACCGGTTTTCCGGGAACCGGATGTTTCCAACTGTTGGAATCTCTGAAACAAACGCGGCAAGTCATCTTGCTTGATTCCCGGCCCGGTATCCTTCACGAAAACCCTGTAAGCATTTTCTCCATCTTTATACTCAACCCCGATCGTGATCCCGCCCCGCTCCGTAAATTTTACAGCATTGTTCACAAGATTAGTTAAAACCTGGATCATCCGATCCCTGTCGAGAGTCACCGCCGGAAGTTTTTCCGCTCGTTCCGCACTCAGGGTCAGCCCTTTACGTGTACAGACTGGCTCCATAGTATTCCTGACATCTTCGATCAAGAAGTTTATGTCATTTTCTTGCATATCAAATGACATCTTCCCGGATTCCAGTTTTTGGAGATCGAGCACATCATTAATCAACCGCGACAACCGATCCACGTTCCGCTTCGCAGTGTCGAGAAAATCCTTCTGTTCCTCATTCACCTCACCCGCTGAACCGTCGAGAACAATCCCGATTGATTCTTTGAGAGCCGTAAGCGGAGTTCTCAGCTCATGCGATACCGTCCCGATAAATTCGTTCTTGAGCGACTCAACTTTTTTCAGTTCGGTGATGTCACGAATGGTAGCCTGCAATACAACCTGACTCCGTAATTCCATCCGGGTTAAAAGAACCGTGGCAAAAAACTCAGTCCCCGTTAAACGTTTGTGGATCCATTCAAAAAAACTCGACCCATTTTTCGTCGCTTCGGAAATCATTTCCAAAATTTTTTCAGACGATTTTTTGCCATCAACCTGCATCTCGGGGGACAAATCCAGCACCCCCATCGAAAGGATCTCAGACAAGTTTTTGCATCCAAAAAGCTCTTTCGAAGCAGGGTTGGCATCAAGGTACTTTCCCTCAGGCGTGAGAATCATAATCGCGTCTTTGGAAGATTCGAACATGGTCTTGAACTTCTTTTCACTTTCCGCTAACTCCTGTTCTGCTTTTTTACGTCTCGTGATATCCCGGCTAATTCCCAGAATACCGATCAGCTGTCCATCCGGCCCCCAATAGGGGGACTTCAAGGTATCGAGAAGTACTTTTCGCCCATCGGGATAAGTGATCCATTCTTCGTTGTGCCGAAGCTCTCCTGTCTCCAGCATCATCTGGTCGTATTTTCTAAACTCATCGGCCACATCCTTACTAAAAAAATCATAATCTGTTTTTCCGCTAATCTCTTGCTTGGGCCGACCGACAAAGGCGGCAAAGTTAGGATTACAACCCATATAAACACCGTTCAGATCCTTGAAAAATATAATGTCAGGAATTGAATCCAGAAGGGATGTAATCAAAGCCGATTGTCTCCTGATTTCCTCCTGAACTTTTTTTTGTTCGGTAATATCCTCTTTAACAGCTACAAAATGAGTGATCTTTTCATTTTCATTTTTAACAGGCGAGATCAAAGCCGACTCCCAGTAAAGTTTCCCATCTTTTGTTTTATTATGGAAGTCCCCTCGCCACTCCTTACCCTCCAGGATAGTGTCCCAGAGTTCTTTATAAAATTCTCGGGGTTGCTCCCCGGATTTCAACACACGCGGGTTTTGGCCAATCGCTTCTTTCACCAAGTAACCGGTCGTCTGCACAAACTTGGCATTAACGTATTCGATATTTCCTTCTCTGTCCGTAATCACAATAGAAGCCGGGCTTTGCTCCACCGCCCTGGAAAGTTGTCGTATTTTTTCGTTCGCAACACGTCTTTCGGTAACGTCAATAAATGTTACGACGGCACCCGACACTTTTCCGTCGACTCTCTGAGGGAACGACCAGTACTCCACGGGAAAACTGGTGCCATCGGAACGCCAAAAACATTCGTTTTCAACATGAATTCCCTTACCTTCGCGCAATACCTCGCATACTTTGCAAGCACTGGGAGGCATGGGTTTCCCTTCCGCATCCGAATGATGGATCAACTGGTGCGTATTCCTGCCCAAAAGCTGTTTCGTGTTTTCGTAGCCCAGCATCCTGAGACAAGCCGGATTGGCAAACGTACAATTCCCCTGAAGATCAATCCCGTAAATCGCTTCGGCCGTCGAGTTGAGCAAAAGCCGGATCATATCAAGACTTTTACGGATTTCATCCTCCGCCATTTTGCGCTCGGTAATATCAGTCGCACTTCCCTCAACCCCCAGGACAACACCCTCTGAATCCTTTACAGGCATCACATTTGAAATATGCCAGCGCCAGGATCCGCTGGCGTTTTTAACGCGATACTCAACTCCAACCTGCGGTTGTCCTGTTTCAATGGCCTGACGCAAAAGCAATTCGCACTTTTTAATATCTTCAGGGTGAACAAATACCTGGAAAGGTTGCCCCAAAACCTGATTTGCCGAATGCCCAAGCAACATCGTCCAGGAGGGAGAAACAAAAGTGAAAATACCTTCTCCGCTAAGCGTGTAAATAATGTCATGACTATTTTCAACAAGAAGGCGATGTTTTTCTTCGCTTTCGCTTAAATGGCTGGTCAACCTTCGCGCAATGCGGATCGCCTCGCTACGCGTACGCGATAAAGAGTGAATCAGAAATACAAGCAAAACCGTGACCAGTATCCCGGCAACCAGTGCAAGCCGTGCAATGGCATATTCTTTCGACATCAAGCCAACATCAGATTTTTCAAAACGCAAAGTCCAGACCTTTCCCCTAAAATCAACTGGCATCTCATAGGAAAAAGTAGTACCGGAAAGAAACGACGGTTCACTCAGAGGGCCATCTTCAAAAAGGAGCGATTCCGGCAAAGCCTCGGGACCGTCAAAAACTTGCAACCGAAGATGCCATCTTTTCTCCCATAAACGTTTTTCCAGAATTCCCTGCATCAGATCTTTCATCCGGTAAGGGCTATAGACCCATCCCATAAGCGCAGCCCGGCGCTGATCCACGGAATCCAGAGATTCTCTGTTGCGGTAAACCGGAATATACATCACGGTGCCCGGTTGCACTTCATCGTCAATCTCCTGGACTAGAGTCACCTTTCCGGACAAGGCGGCTACATCCTCATCTCTGGCCCGCTCCATGGCCACACGCCGGACAGGATCCGAGAACATGTCATAGCCAAAAGCAAGCAAGTTACTGCCGGAAAAAGGCTCAAGGTAAATAATGGAGGAGTAACCATCTCGCTCACCGGCAGGTCTCACGGTATAGTCCGGGAAACCTTCATTTCGAACCTTCTGAATGTGTCGGAATAATTCTTCGCGAGGAATCCAAAGCGCAAATCCAATCCCCTGGATTCCAGGAAGTTGCACCTCAATATTCTGCTTCTCGATAAAACGATGCCATTCTTGACGAGACACTTGAGACGACGCATGAAACAATGCCACACCACCCCGCAAAATCCGGGCATGGTCATCGAGCCTGCTGGCAATCGCAGTCTCGATTTCTGCGCAATGAGCGAGAAAATCCCTTCGCTGAGATTCTTGCACGATCGTTTTTAAGACAAAAGCCGACACAACAGATATCATCAGCCCGGCTACAAGCACAATCCAGATCAAACTCTGGTTTCCACCATGCGCGACTAAAGTTTCAGCCAACAACCGAGCCTTGCCGGCTTCAGTATTTTTAAATTGTGGACTAGAAATCGTCATATTCTCTCCCGATCAACTTTCACTTCAAAAACAATCAACATTTTTCAGATTTTTACTCACGCCAATCCGAAAATACAATCGACTCTTCTTTTCCAACGACGCCAAACGGTACCTGCTGAGGCAATTTTTCCTTATCCTGTATCACCATTGATGCGTTAAGGGTCACGCTACCACCTGCCGCCACAGATCCCGTGACCACGGAATTTCCACTCACCGTAATATTGCTATCGGCAAACACCACTCCGCCGATTCTGGCTCCATTTGAAATGTCCACATTACCGGGCGAGAAAATCGTCACCTGTTCCATCACAATACCCGGATTATTCGCCGTCACAGCATTTCTTCCGTAAAACATCACATCCGGAGAAACCTGGCTATTGGCGCCGATCGAAACCGTGCCGTTGGAAATGATAGTAACACCGCTACCGATTGTCCCGTTTACCTCCAGGCTTCCCACGCTGATAATCGTACCTGTCCCCGAGGCGTTCGTAAGCGTCACCTTACCGTTCACATAAAGGATCTGACCTGTCAAATCAATGGACGTATACGTGACATCTTCCTTGGGGTAGGTTGCTGCAACTGACATCACCCCATCATACCATTTCTTGGTAAGTTTCGGCATCGTCACCGGGGGAACGGGAAGCGGTTCCCGGACATAATTCCCACTACCGCTTGGGGCAAAAACTGTTCCCGAAACTGAGGAGCTATCCAGCGTCCGGACCGTCCCTCCCACATACACATCTCCTTTAATTTCCGCATTATTTCTCAAAGTAACATTGCTTTGTCCCATCCCGGCGAATACCGCATACTCGGTAAACTGTGCTTCCCAACCGATGGTACGAACCGTCAGTGTCTGGGTAATCGTCCTCGAAATTCCGTCCACCGTTCCCGTGGAGGTTGCGACACACACTCTCGGATCCACCGGAGTAACAACGCTCACAGAGTAACTCCCCTCACCCAGACTGCCGCTAAGGTTCACGGGTTCGGTACGATAGTCCAGATTCCTTTTTAGCTGAGAAGCAACCTGCTGAATACCGGCCTCGGCCAGCCAAAACGCCTTGGTACTAGCCGCCCCGGTCGCCAGCGATCTCAACCTCACCGTCGTTAGAAAAACAAACGCCGCCAAAATAACCGAGATACATAAGAGAAGGATCGCTGACAGTGCGAGCACAAACCCTTTTTGAGCGCGGCTCGTTTTCATAAAGGTTCTTTTCATAAATTTCGCGGCCTTATCGTATGAACCAGACGCAAAGAAGCATGACCCTGTTGGGCTGTGAGATCGATAGTAACAACCGGCGACTGGAAGGACAAACTGGACGTCGGCGGGGCAAGAATACCTCTTGCGACAAGATCCCCACTTCCATATTGAAAACTCCCGTCCATCCCTCCGGACAAAGTGGTTTTTTTCAATTGGTAGAGAGTATCATCGAAACGGGGAGGATAAGAATCAGACTCGGAGAAAAGATAATAGACAAAGTAGGTCAATCCATCTTGGGTGAATCTGAGTTCATGGTTGCCTTGGCTGATAACCTGTCTGGCATTACGAAGATCCAAAGACATCGTCCGTAAAGCCTTATTCATGCTGACCGACAAACCAGCCCTCGCCCCCTGCATCGCCCAACTTTCTGTCACCGCCTGAAACATAAAAAAGAGCATGGCAATGATCGCGGGAATCATAAGCGACACAAGAAGCACTTCAACGAGCGTAAAACCCCGGATCCGATTTTTCATCGCCGTACTCTCCCGAAATCCCAAGCTAGTAATTCGCCGCAAGTGTCGTCAGGGTCAGACTCGACGCCGAGGTCTTGCCAGTCCAGGACACAGTCACATCGACACGGGCCGGATCTTCAGGCTTGGTGGTCGTCACCTTGACGCTATATCCCGTGACCCCATCATAAATCGTCCCGGAATCTTTCGTAAAATTTTGCAGATCCGCGTAGTTTGTATTTTGGAGCTGTTCCATGGTGGAGTCGGCAATTTCAAGAGCCAGACTCGCTTCTTCAACATTCCTTGCTCCCCCAAGCGCCATCGTAAAAGCCATCAGCAAAGCCGCCATCACCCCCGCCAAAATGGCAAAGGCAATGATGGCCTCTGCAAGACTGAAACCCCGTTTCACGGTTCGTTGTCCTCCCGAACATTGGAAACATAAATGCAACTGGAACCGTTAACCTCCGTTAAAACTTCCGCGTCACTGACCGAAGCGCTTCCGTTTCCCTCAGGCCCGACGGAAAAGATCACGTAATTTTTTCCGTTGGATGAGCGATGATAACCATAAGCTGTATCCGAAAAAGGGTCGGTAGGGACGGCCTTCAGAACCGACGAATTTGTTGTCGTAAGCTGACCAAGCGTCTCGGGATAACTGCGCTGATTGAATAAATAATAATTTTCGACTGCAACCTGCAGCGTACTCAATCCCGCCTTGGACTTTGCGATTTTATTATTCAGGGAGATCCGGCTGAAATTGGGAATAGCAATCGACGCAACAATCGCAATCACAACAATCACCACCATGATTTCGGTCAACGTAAAACCTTTTCGCATACACTCCCCCATTCTACGGTTAAGGAAGGATCGGCTACATTTGCGCAAGATTAATCATCCGGAATAGCGGTGTCAGAATGGAGGCCATGATAAAGGCGACCGCGACGCCCATCACAATAAGGAAAAAAGGTTCGATCAGGACCGTCATTTTCTTGACCGTATTTTCCACGGCCTTCGCATAAAAAACACCCGCCTTTTCAAGCATCCCGCTCAGGTTGCCCGTCTCCTCCCCGATCGCCACCATCTGGATCAGACTGGCCGGAATCTTTTTGTCGGTGCGCAACATGGCCGAGAGGGTCTCTCCTCTTCTCATCCTTTCCGGAAATTCCGCCATAGAACTTTGCAAAACAACATTTTGCATTACATCGCTCGCCAGTTCCAGGGCCTTGATAATTGAGACCCCGCTTCGCAAAAGCAACCCCATCGTGGTCAAGAATCTTGAGAAAGCAATATTCCGGTTCAGGGGACCAAAAACAGGGATCACAAGCTTCAGGGAGTCGGCATGATATCTGCCCGGACCTGTCTTGATGTAACGCCAAATTCCCCAATTGCCCAAAACAATAACGGCAAGGATCAAATACCAGTAGTGGATCATCGCCGTTCCAAACACATGCAACACTTGTGTGATCACCGGCAAGGTAATCCCGGCCGTCGAGAAGATTTCAACAAATTTCGGAACGATAAAAACCACAAGGAACAAAATCACTGTCATGCCCAGGCAAAAAAGTATCACGGGATAAAAAAGGGCACCCGCTATTTTACGTTGAATTTCAAGCTGTTCATCGTACAGAACATTGTAATTCCGAAGCACAGTCTCCAACTCCCCGCTGGCCTCCCCGCTTTTGATCATGCTGACAAATAGCCGTGGAAAAATGTCCTTATGTTGCTCAAACGCATCGGAGATACTTGTGCCTTTTCTGAGAAGAACACTGATATCGTCAATCGCATTTTTTAACTTCCGATTCCGTGTTTGTTCCGCGATCATTTCAAGGCTTTTTAAAAAATTGATCCCGGCACTCACCATGTCGTAAAGTTGCGAATAAAAGATGAGCAATTCATCGGGCCGCACTTTTCCAAGGAGAGGATCAAAAAGCCCTGAACGGGGCAAAATCGATTCTTGAATTGCGACAGGTTGGAACCCCTTTTCATTGAGCTTTGCCCCAGCATCCTTTCTGTCAAAAGCCTCGATGGCCCCCTTGATCTTTTCCCCTTTGGCAGTCACTGCCTGGTAAGTAAAAAGCATTCTAGTCCCCGCCTCCTTTGGAGATCCTCAGAAAGAAGTCCTTCTCAAAAGCATTTTTAACCTCGCCAAAAGTTTATCGTGATCAAACGGCTTTGTAATGTAATCATCCGCCCCGGCATCAATTCCTTGCAACTCGCTTTCCTTGTCATGCCGCGCGGTCAGCATAATGATCGGGATAACAGCGGTCTCCAGACTCGAACGAAGTTGCTTCGTCAATTCAAATCCGTTCATCTTTGGCATCGTCACATCCGTAATGACAAGATCCGGTTTCTCCTGAAAGGCCAAAAGAAGCCCCTCGCTTCCGTCCCTTGCCTTAATCACGTCGCAGTTGGCCGTCATAAGCCGTTTTTCCAACGCCCTTAGAATATCTTCTTCATCATCCACAATCAGGATCCGGGGTCGCTCACCGCGCTTGACCGCCATGCGGCTTACCTCGTCCTCTTCGAGGACAATGACCCGGGCAAGTTCATCCAGGGTCGTGTGTCCCCCAACTACTTTCTCAATCGCGGCAGTTGATAACGTTTTCAACCCCTCTCTCCTGGCCTCAGTAAGAATCTCGTTGGCGGAAGCCTTGCGTTCGATCATGGCCTTGATCGGTTCCGAAATTTCCAAAATCTCCAGGATCGGCATCCGCCCGAGGAATCCTGAAAAGCCACATTCTTCACAACCTTTTCCCCGGTAAAATCGGGTTGCACCGACTTTGTCCAGATAACTTTTGATTTTTTCAAGCTCAGACGGATCCGGCAGATATTCTTCTTTGCAATGGGGACATATTCTCTTGATAAGCCTCTGGGCAACAACAGCGACCAACGATGACGCAATCAAATAAGATTCCAGTCCGAGATCAAGAAGCCGGGTGATTGAGGACACAGCGCTGTTCGTATGCAGGGTCGATAGCACGAGATGTCCCGTCAGCGATGCCCTGAAAGAAATGTCCGCGGTTTCCCGGTCTCTTATTTCTCCAACAAATATCACATTCGGATCCTGTCTCAAGAAACTTCGGAGTGCCGTTGAGAACAGAAAATCTTTTGCGGGATTAATCTGGGTCTGATTAATCCCTTCGATCAGATACTCAATAGGATCTTCAATGGTCACAATATTCTTTTTTTCACTTTTGATGTAATTCAGCGTCGCATAAAGCGTGGTCGTCTTCCCGGAACCCGTCGGTCCTGTCACCAGAACCATCCCCTGGGGTTTGACAATGTGATTCTTGTACTTTTGAAAGCTCTTTGGGTCAAATCCCACGTTGTCGAGATCGACCCTCATGGCTTTGGGATCCAGGATTCTGATTTCCACTTTTTCACCGTAAGCGGTCGGGATCGTTGCAATTCTCAAATCAATCTTTCGATCCTGAAAAAGCAGCTTGAGCCGCCCATCCTGGGGCTTCCGTTTTTCTACAACATCCATGCCGGCAAGAATTTTAATCCGTGCGGCAAGCTCCGCCTGCAATTTAGCGGGTACTTCCATGATATTTCGCAAATCCCCATCAACCCGGTATCTGATCTTCACCTGATTTTCTTCCGGTTCAATATGAATATCGCTGGCCCGGGCCTTGAGCGCATCTTTCATGATCAGGTTGTACAAACGGACAATCGGAGACGCCTCGTCTTTCATGGAAGCTTGATCGATGACAACCTCTCCATTTTCCTCTTCCCGAATAATTTCGAACGGCGCTACGGCGGGGACATTTTTCAGAATATCATAGATGGAATCATCCGTTTGGTAGTGTTTGTTGATGGCCTTGTTAATATCGCTCTTTGTACAAAGGGTGGGTTTAACTTTGAGATTCGTCCGAATCCGCACCTGATCCATCGCCATGAGATCTTGGGGGTTACTCATGGCCAGAACAAGAACATCCTCTTCGCGTCTGACCGGAAATACCCCGTATCGTTTGACGATCTCATGTGTCAGCAAGCGAAGGGTTTCAGGATCGATGGTCTCCCGGCTCAGATCAGATAGCGGCATCTTGTAAACCTTAGAAGCTGTTTTAAGGAGATCCTCTTCTTTCAGAAACCCCATATCCACAAGGAGTTCATGGACCGGCTTCTTGGCTCCGATTTGCTTCATTTTTGCGTCAGCAAGTTGCTCCGAACTAATTAACCGCTCTCTGATCAGCTCGTCAAACAGAGAAGACATAATCTGTTTTTCCTTTTTGAGAATCTCTCATTCAGAACAGCGGGTATTGTGTTTTAAAAAGACTACGCCGTCCAGTGAAATCTAAAACACGGACAGTTCCTGGGGGGATATCGGGAGGAAGCAAAGGGATCCGACAGACGGGACAGGTCCGGTGAAAGCACCTCGGGACCTGTCCCTAAGCCGGCTCAATAGGAGATCATAAGTCATTGTAAATTTGAGCGTTCTCCCAAAGGTGAGACTGTCGGATCAAATACACCCATGTTTTCTTATGCTGACTTAGATCTATCCGAATAAATAAATCAGTTGGGCTCCGAGCGTATTCTGGTGAGGCTCACCATTAAAAACGTTCCCGTCACCCGCATGGGCATAGTCAATCCTGTATTCACCTCGCAAGGTTAGATTGTCGCGAATCTGATATGCCAGGGTTAGGGTGTTCACAAAATCAGAGGCGGCGCCATCAGGGCTCATCCCGGTCCAGTTCCGGTATCGATCCTTGTCGCGAAAGAGCTCAATGCGGTAAGCCGCCGAAAACTTTTGGCTGATCTGATAACGGGCATAGCCGCCCAATCCGTACCACTGTGCATTCTGAAAAGTATCAGATCCATCGAGATCCACCCGGCGTTGATTCCCGAAATCCAGATCACCTCCAAGCGAAAGCTTATCATTCACCTTCCAGTTGAGAACGTTCGTAACAAGAAAACGGGTCCCGATAGCCGGCCCCACCGCTCCTGTATCCTCGGGCCCCACATAGGACGCAGTCGTCCAGGTCACATCCTTCCAGGGGCTAAAACTGACGGCCCCTTCAAAAGTTTTGTAGGTATGGCTTCCAATATCCGAATCCCATCCGTTATTGACGCCGGCAGTTACGGTAAGGTAGTCATTGAAAAGGCCAAAGGTTGTCCGGATACCGGTATGCGTAAAAGGAAGCGCATAACCAAACGTCACCGACCGGCTGATGTTCCAGTTGCTGGGCCCTTCAATCACCTCATACCCTGCCATCGTTGTAAATCGCCCCGCCTTAAATTCGATGGTGTGCGGAAGAATATCGCTATGTTCCCAAAAGGAAAGGGGCGCAACATACTGGATATAGGCCTGCTCAAAAGCAAATTCATCTGCCAAGGTTGTTCCCCCGTCGTTAAAATCGATGAACCTGGCATCCGAACCTATTAAAAGATCCATCCGGAAACCCGCGCCTCCATCGGGATCCGCCGCTTTTTCAAGCCAAACTTTAGCGGCGTTCATCGAAAAAGTATCTTTGGATCGATCAGAAAAAACACGGCCAACATTATCGCCCTTCGATGTTTCAAACGTATTCTGAAACTGCGTGTCGATATATCCTCCCATGTCGATATCCTCAATCGTCCTTATCCAACCGCGATTTTCTCCACTCGGCACAGAGAGATACGTTGTCTCCTCACCCGCTGCGGGTCTTTGTAAAGTCATCATTTTACTCTCAAGGGCCTCCAGTTTTCTCGTAAGAGACTCAACTTGTTCTCTTAATAATTCGGGACTGGCAGGTTCAGCGCCCGTCATCACTCCCGGGGAACAAAAAAGAACAAGACAAAACAATGTTAAAAAAAAGGGGTTCTTTCTCATGGCTTTTCTCCTTGGGTTATTGGACCGTTGCTACTCTTGCTACAATAACCATGCCAACCCTGGAGAATTTTCTGACACAAGAGGGGAAAGGAAAATAGGAAATGACGGTTGAAGGATATGGACCCTAAAAAAAAGTGGGCCCGCCTGGACTTGAACCAGGGACCAAGCGATTATGAGTCGCCTGCTCTAACCAACTGAGCTACGGGCCCGGAGAAACACAGAGGCACCCCGTTACATCATGATTTGGGGGTTAGGATATCGGAGAAAAAAGGGCTTGGCAATAAAACAATTGTTTCGTAAAAAGAAATTTTTCAGGAAGATTGGAGTACTTGCTCAACCTTGGTCTGCAGATTGACAAGATCAAAAGGTTTTTCAATATAGCCGCTGATTCCTTCAAGCTCGAAGAGGGACTGCATGGTCGCTCCAACTCCTGTGAGAATAATCACCGGGATCTTCCGCATCCGAGTCTGGAGCTCAATATCATCATGGCGGTAGGAACGCAACTTACGAAGGAATGTCAGGCCATCTTCCCCCTGGGGTATACGAACGTCCACAAGCACAACATCGGGTTTGGATGATTCGGTTTGCCGAAATCCTTCAGCACCTTCATTCGCAGTCAAAACTTTGTATCCAAGTGATTCAAATCTGGCTTTAACAATCTGGCAAACATCATCTTCGTCGTCAATCACAAGGATACTTTTTTGATTCTCAGCCATATCTGTTCCCCAATTGAGAGCCTTACCAATGCGCCTGACAAAACCGGAACCCGCGCGGGAGTATTGTATTATTCGCTTAGCTTGATATCCAGAAAATTCTTAAGTTTTCTGGAACGCGTCGGATGGCGAAGCTTTCGAAGAGCTTTTGCTTCGATCTGCCGCACACGCTCACGAGTGACATTAAAGATGTGTCCGACCTCTTCCAGAGTCCGCGGGTACCCGTCACCAATCCCAAATCGCAGACGGAGGACCTTCTCCTCCCGCTCAGTAAGTGTTAAAAGGACATCGTCCATCTGCTCCTTGAGCATGCTATAGGCCGTCGCATTCGCCGGGGAGACCGCCGACTTGTCTTCAATGAAATCACCAAAAGTGGTGTCCCCTTCATCTCCGATCGGGGTCTGAAGGCTGATCGGTTCCTGCGCAATTTTGAGGATTCCCTTCACCTTGTCGAGCGGCATCTTCATGACATGTGCCACCTCTTCGGGTGTCGGTTCGCGGCCCGTCTCCTGCACCAGATGTCGCGATGCACGAAAGAATTTATTGATGGTCTCGATCATGTGAACCGGGATGCGAATGGTCCGCGCCTGATCCGCAATCGAGCGGGTAATGGCTTGACGAATCCACCAAGTGGCATAAGTCGAAAACTTATAACCGCGCTTGTACTCGAATTTATCGACCGCCTTCATTAGCCCGATATTGCCTTCCTGGATCAAGTCCAGGAACGACAAGCCGCGGTTCGTGTATTTTTTAGCAATACTCACCACTAACCGGAGGTTCGCAGCAACCAAAGCTTTTTTCGCCTTGGACAACTCATGTTCGCGCTTAATGATCTCTTTAAAATGCTCAAGAAGCTCGGTCTCCGATCCCCCGAGTTCCTTGATAATCTGCTGGTTCCGTTCTTCCAACGAACCAATCTTCCCGCGGATATGTCGTTTGCGAACTTTCTTAATCTCGTCCCGATTCTTTCTGAGTTCACGAAGCTTGGCTCGAAGAGTCGCGACAATTTGCTCCACGATCGCAATACTCAAATTAAACTGCAACAAAATACCGGAGACATTGTCCTGTTTGCGGGAAGCCCTGAATTTCCGGATCAGTTGCTTCAGCTTTTTCTTAATCGTCTGGATCTTGACTTCCTGATCCTCATCGACAATTTCTTCCAACTGGATTTCTCCATCCAGAATTTTTCGGGCCAGCTCCAGCAATTCGTACCGGGCCGCATGGGTCTGGTAAACAGCCTTTTTAAGATCTTCTTCGCAATCTTCGATCTTTTTGGCAATGGTGATTTCCTGCTCGCGGGTTAAAAGGGAAATCTGCCCCATCTGTCTGAGATACGTTCTGACCGGATCATCAATCCGCACCTTCTCCGGTTCTTCGATTCCGTCTTCTTCAAGCTCTGAACTTTTCGCCTTTTTGGTATCGACATCATGCAAAACGTCAATCGTGGACTTGCCCTGTTCCCCCACCGATTCACTCGTCACCTGAATTTTCTTTTCATTCAACTTCGCAATCACTTCTTCTACTTTTTCGGCCCCCTGCATTTCGGCTGGCAGGTTTTTTTTCATCTGTTCAATAGTCACAAAACCCTGCTTCTTACCAATCGCCAGAAGGTGTTCGAGAACCTTCTCCATCTCTTTGGGAGACAACGTTGCCGCCGGTACAGTTTTGGACAGCTTCCCGGAACCCGGCTTTTTCATCTTGCCATGATTCTTAGGAGAGACTACAGGGGACACTTTGGGGACAGGCTTTTTAACGATCTTCTTCACTTTCACTCAGGCAGATCTCCGATTTGATTGCATTTGTTGAGGATACATAAACCGCCGCTACAGACTTCCAGAAAACATCCGCACCCAAGGTAGGCCCGAGGCGGTTTCACCAGTATTTCCAACCCGTTGTTTCCCCAGAGGTCGGAAAATAACAATAACCTCATGAAACCGCTTCTAAAAACTGGCGGGGTTCACAGAGTGGTGTATTATATTTATGGAAAAAAAGAATACAAAGGTTATTTACGGGAACGAAATCGTTGCAGAAAACACGATAGGCCCATCTCTACTTGCCGATTGGAACCGATGATTCTTCGAGCGTGTCAAGTTTCCCGGGCATTTCATGTTGAGGACTTGAAAATGGAGGGGTATTCGGGTCCATTGTTTCAGGATCCCCTTGGGTCTCCAGAACATACTTCCTGAAGGCACGGTGGGTGGCAATCCAGCGGAAAAATTCCAGCCACTTTCCCGTCGAAAACGGCCCGCCAGTTGCGACACGCCACAGGGTTCTGTAAAAGAAACGAATCCGTCTCCCTTCCCATGTCAGCGTGTAATAAGCAAAGACCTTCAAAAGGAGCGAGAGAAAATTCACATCCAGCCCGGCCCGTTTGTGCTCCTTATTTCGATTACGAAACCGGCTTAACGCAGTCACCAAACGGTCCGCGTAGCTGTCGTAACGATAAAGACATCGACTCAGCCAGTTGTATCCTTGCTGGAGTTCCTGCAGTGTCATCTGCTTGGGAATAAAATTGCAATCGGAAGCACCGTGTCCGTTCATATCGGTCCATTCAAGATCCAGAAGCCGCCCCTCTTTTTCAAGACGCTTGAGAAGCGGCGTATTCGGCAATGCCATCAGGGTCCCGCACGTCGTGAACGGGATACCGAGGGTTTGAAGAAAATCGTATGTCTCTTTAAAAATAAGCTGGTCGTCCGAATCAAAACCGACAATCATGCCAGCCACCACAGAAATGTGATAAGACTGTATTCGTTTAATATCCTCAAGGACGTCTTCACGAGTGTTCTGAATTTTACCGGCCTCCGTCAAACTTTGCTTGCGGGGCGACTCAATCCCCACAAAGACGGAATAAAAATTAGCTTCCTGGAGAAGTTCAAGCAGATCAGGATGATGCGCCACATTAATCGTCAACTCACAGGAAAACTCGATCGGGTAATCATTCTTTTTGGAATAATCGGCAAGCGCCTTGAGGAGCTCGCGGGCAAAATTGATGTTCCCGATAAAGTTCGCGTCCCCGAACACAATGTAATGAGCACCCTGCCGGACACAATGATCCACTTCTGCGATCACCTGCGACACAGTCTTCGTTCGTGGCTTCCGGCCATCCATAATGATAATGTCGC
This sequence comes from uncultured bacterium, assembly GCA_964445745.1. Taxonomy (GTDB): domain Bacteria; phylum Omnitrophota; class Omnitrophia; order Omnitrophales; family Aquincolibacteriaceae; genus UBA1443. Next base: position 37,482 of record CAYULU010000008.1, read on the forward strand.
AAAATTCACAGTTATAAGGACAACCGCGCGTGGTCTGCAAGGAAAACATGTTGTAACAGTTACCCTTCAAAAGGTCGTAGCGCGGCACAGGACTTTTCTGGATATCAACACTGGCCTTGGGCGCAACGTAAAGTTCTCGGGCCTTCCCCTCTGCAAAATCTCTCAGGAAAAGAGGCCAAATTTCCTCGGCCTCACCGGCAATACGGTGATCCGCCTTGCCTTCAAAAGCCTCCGGAAAAAGACTGCAGTAGGGTCCGCCAAACGCCACCTTCCGGCCACGCGACTGAAATTCCCTGGCAATTTCTAGCGCACGATGGTACTGGACATTAAACGCACTGATGGCCACCAGATCCGCCGGCTTGTCAAAATCAATCGCTTCGACGTTTTCATCAATAATTTCAACTTTCCAGGGGGAGGGAGTCAGCGCCGCCACCGTTGCGAGCCCGAGGGGCGTGGTCGAAAAACTCGTACCCGTGAACGGACGCAGACCTTCAAACGACCAGATCGTGGGAGCAAATTTGGGATTGATCAAAAGAACTTTCATCGGCGGAGTATACCATTTTTCTTATCGGAATTTAGCAAATATTTATAAAAACTTTCACATTTCCGGTTCATCAAACATTTTGTTTTCGAAAAAGGAAACTTTTGTGCTACATTATGCGCCATCATGTCACTCAAATTCTTTCGGTTAAACATGAAAGTCATAATCTGGATCACCATCGTCGCCCTCGTGCTACTTTTTGGAGCAGGATCCATTGTCGACATCGTCCACTCTGACAAAAGCGGCCGATACGCCGGTGAAGCATTCGGCAAGCCAGTTACCTTCCAGGAATTTAACAAGTTTTTTCGTGCCACAGAGCTCTTTATGCCAGTCGGCGACCGCTCCACCCTCAACGATCCGGATCTTCTGCGCTCCTTCACATGGCAGAATATCGTTTATGCCCGGGAAGCCCGAAACGTCGGGATCACAGTCTCAGACGGTGAAGTTCGGGAACAAATCACAAAGATCATGGCTCAGCAGGGACTTTCCAACCCCACGCCTGAACAATACCGTGTCTGGCTCACTCGAAATCTTCAGATAAATCCCCGGGAATTTGAGGAAGGCCTTCGGGAATTTATGAAAATTCAAAAGCTCCTTGGGCAACAACTTTCCGACTTGCCCACCGCTCAACCCGCAGAGGCAGAGACAGAAGAAGGCTCGGAGGCTCCAAAGCAAACCGAAGAAGAGAACCTGCAGAAACGACAAATGGCCTTCATGATCTGGACTCACGAGCTCAATCAGAAAGCGGCCGTTAAAGACTATCTCGCCTTACCCGAAGAAACGCCAGAATCTGAAGTTCCTGCAACCAGCCCGGGTGAGACCGATCCGGTTTCAGAAACGCTTCAACCCTCACTCGAGGTTCAAAAGGAAGAAATCGAAAATGAAGCTGACCGTCGATGAAATCGCCCGGATCGTCAACGGCTCTGTCATCGGAGATTCAAAAATCCTGATTGAGGGCGTTACCAACATTGAAAATCCCCTCGTTAACCATGTCACATTTACCCAGGACGAAAAAAGTTTTAAAAACCTTGAGTCGTCCGAAATTACCTGTTTGATTGTTCCAAAACAGATCACGCAATCTTCGAAAGTTCTAATTCAGGTTGATCATCCGAAACGTGCGTGGGCCAAACTCCTGCGCGAGATATTCCCCGCCCGCAAATTTGTTCCCGGCATTTCTCCGCAAGCGTTCGTCGCCAAATCCGCCAAGATCGGAACCGATGTTACCATCGACGCCTTCGTCTCAATCGGTGAAAATACGGTGATCGGAGACGGTGTAGTTCTGCGCTCCGGGGCATTTCTCGATGATAACGTAAAAATTGGCGAAAACTGCGTGCTTCACCCGAATGTCACCATCTACCCGAATTCTGACATCGGTGCGAATGTCATTATTCATGCCGGAACCGTTATCGGCGCGGACGGATTCGGATATGTCGCAACCGAGACGGGACAGGAAAAACTTCCCCAGGTCGGGAATGTCGTAATCGAAGAGGATGTTGAGATCGGGGCCTGTTGCACCATTGACCGGGCGGCCCTCGGATCGACCCGGATCGGCAAGGGTTGCAAAATCGACAATCTCGTACAAATCGCCCACAACGTCGTCATTGGATCCCACACGGTCATTTCGGCCCAAACGGGAATTTCAGGTAGTTGCAAGATCGGCGCCCACGTCACCATGGGCGGAAGCGTCGGGCTCGGCGACCATGTGGAAATCGGTGATTGGGCCATGATCGGCGCCGGAGCCGGATTTCCTTCCAATAAAAAAGTCCCAGGCAAGCAAATCTATTTCGGTCAGCCCGCAAGGCCTTATGCTGAAATGAGAAAACAGTTTGGCGCGCAACTCCGCGCCGCGGAAACCCTCGATGACGTCCGCGCACTCAAGAAACGCGTGGCGGAATTAGAGAAGAAATTGGGAATGCCGTCCGGGAAATAAGCTCTATCGTTCGTACGGTGTAAGGCGTACGGGGTACGGTGAAATTCAAAAAACCGGCTACTTTGCGCGGTACGCCGTACGCAAAACGCCTTCCGTTATTTACTCTTCCCTCTTGAGCCGGACAAGGCTCAAAAACAAAAGGGGACAGGCAATCAATGACTGCCTGTCCCCTTTTGTTTTTCAATCCACATCCCTGCCGCGACTCCCACTAGGATTGAAGATTTGGTGACCGTGTAGCTTTGCCCAACGGGCTACAATAGAGATTTACCGTCTGCGCTTTCCAACGCCTTGAGAAACAACGGATTGGAGATACTTGCGAAACGCCTGCTAGTCTAGACATGTCACCTGACAACCAGTTTTATAAGATTTAACGTACCACTTGTCACTGACTTGAAAAACTGCACAATGATGATCATCTTCCGCATTAGTCATACGAGCGATAGCACAAAACACATGTTTACCAAGATTATAGCCTTTGTCGCTTCCATAATCGTATGTTATTTTTTGCCCGCTTGCATCATAACGGACAACCGTACCTTGAACGCCCTGCCCCCCCGCCAAGGGCATCCAGCCACTGGCATTTTTATAAAGCAATCCGCCAACACCCTCACCGCTCGCGTCCTTGCTATACCGGATTGCCCCCTCCACTCCTCCGGTCTGTGTTGCCGCATCACCTGAAACCGGCGTCAGACGCAGTGTATCATTGACTTCAAGTTTGGCGGATGACGCGGGCGACGTCGTTCCGATCCCGACATTACCCGATGAGGTCGCCAAACGGGTATCTCCGGTCGTATTGATATTTTTATAATCACCGTGCGGCGCGGGGTAATAAGTCGTCAACTGAATTTCTCTCTTGATCTTGGTCTCCTCAGCCGCCCGAATCGCGGGAATTTGTACAAGTAGTAACGCAATCACTCCGCAAAAAATCACCTGTTTTTTATTCATATCGTGTCTCCCTTTTGATTTTGGTCACGCTGAGTCATATCTGAATATACTCCCTCCCCATCAGCTTTCAAATAAAAAATCAAGTGCCATAAGAAAATTCCTGTTGCCTCGTAACATTTTTTACTCTTCCCTCTTGAGCCGAACAAGGCTCAGAAACTCACTGCGAGAGCGGGCGTCCCTGCGAAAAGCGCCGAGCATGGAACTTGTCACCGTATAGGCGTCACCCTTTTTGACACCCCTCATGCACATGCAGAGGTGCAGTGCCTCGATCACAACCGCTACTCCCTTGGGTTTCAAAGCACTCATCAAACATTCCGCCACCTGCGTGGTGAGTCGCTCCTGAATCTGAAGCCTCCTGGAAAACACTTCCACGAGTCGGGGAATCTTGGAAAGGCCGATGATTTTCCCGTTCGGAATATAGGCCACATGAGCTTTCCCGTAAAAAGGAAGTAGATGATGTTCACAGAGTGAAAAAATCTCGATATCCTTCACGATCACCATTTCATCGTAAGGTTCCTTAAAAACAGCCTGATGAAGAATCTCTTTCGGGTCGGTCCGGTATCCCTCGGTAAGATAGCGAAGAGACTGTGCCACACGCACCGGGGTTCTCAACAATCCTTCCCGTTGAGGATTTTCGCCCAGAAGTCTAAGCATCTGATCAACCAGGTGAGGAAATAAATCTTGTTTTCCACAATCGTGCTTTTTCTTTTTCTTCATTCCATTCTCCCTCGCTTGTGCCATATCCAGACTCAGAGCGAATCGCTTTGTTGATTATAAAAAACCTCATGGATCGACCGGGCCACCTTAACAAAGGGTTCTCCCGCCGTTGCGGTCGAAGAACAACTGACTACAGGCACCCCCGAATCTCCATGTTCACGAATAGCAGCTTCAAGCGGGATATCTCCTAAAAACGGTACTTGAAAATCTGCCGCCATTTTTTCTCCTCCCCCTCTTCCAAACACGGGGCCCGTCATGTTCTCGACAATTCCCAGGATCGGGATCTCAAGCTGGCGAAACATATTGACCGCCCTCCGGACATCGCTTAAGGCCACTTCCTGCGGCGTGGTTACAACAACCACACCCGAAACATGCGTCCACTGTGACAGAGAAAGCTGGACGTCCCCGGTTCCGGGAGGAAGATCCACCACAAGATAATCAAGCTCCCCCCATTCCACACGATGCAAAAATTCCTGAATCGTCTTATGAAGCAACGGTCCGCGCCAAATGACAGGCTTATTAGGATCGATAAACAACCCAATAGAAATCACCTTAATCCCTTGCGCCTCTAACGGCAAAATCTTGTCATCCGTCGTCCCTTCCGGCTGTTGATCGCCTCGCACCCCAAGCATCAGAGGAATATTGGGTCCATAAATATCAGCATCCATAATGCCAACTTTAGAATTCATTTTTGCAAGGGCAAGAGCAAGATTGACAGCTACCGTAGACTTCCCCACTCCTCCTTTCCCGCTCGCAACCGCGATCACATGCCTGACACCCCGTACAGGCCCGAGGCGAAATTCCGTCGCTTTATTATCTTGCGATTTTTTCGAAAATTGAATCTCAACATTTGTTGCACCCGCTTCCTGAAGCACACGCCCAATTTCGGTTTTAAGTGCGTCCCGCATCTTCAAATCTCCCGAAGGATTTTCCATGTGAAGAAATACACGGGTTTTATCGATGCTGATTTCTCTCACAAGCCCGAGTGACACAATATCTCTTTTTAGCAAAGGGTCCTCAACCTTCTTGAGGCATTCCATAACTTTTTCACGTGTTAAATGGTGGAAAGTTGACATTCGATACCTCTCATTTAAATTTTGAGTTCAGGACTTTTCCGTTGCCGAAGAAGGCCTGAGTACTCGATACAGAATACACGCAAGTAGCACAAGAAATACCCACCCGATCACTCCGTCATAGACCAGCTTGGATCCCCACAGCATCGTCCGCTCACCCTGGAATTTGATAAAAAGATCATCCAAGCGAATAAAAAAAACACACCCCGCGTGGAGACCAATCGAAGGATACAGAGAACCGCTTTTATAGACCGCCCCGTTCAAGGCAAATCCGAAAAGAAAAAGTCCCACGGCCTCTGGCCAAAACCTCGGCCACTCAGCAAGCGAAATAAGGGGTGCCCCAATCAGTTTCAACCCATCGATAAAATCCGGATCTGAACCGATAAAGATCTTTTTCATTCCAATAAAATGAATCAGGGAGTAAAAAACGCAGGTAACAAGAACCGCCATCAGAACACGATTTTTAAAGGACTTCTGAAGGAACCGGAAAATAAAACCTCGAAAAAAGAACTCCTCAATCACACCAATCAAAAGGCCTGTCGCCAGCGCAAGCGAAACCTTCGAGACCCAATCCATCAAGGACAGTGACGGAATCACGAATCGCGCATTATCGAGAACAACATTCAGCGCACTGGTGAGTAACAATGTCAGAATTCCGGCCAAAAAACCCGTTATCAAAAGAGGAAGACTGCGCTTCCCCCATAGCAGGCCAAACTGGCACAGCGTTTCTCTTTTAATCCTGACAAAAATGGCAATCGCAAGCAATGTCCCGATCATCACCAGCCGGTTAAAAATCCTCTCGAATTTAAACGGAAGAAAATCATAAAGAAGGGGGGCGAGAAACGCACTCAAGAGCAAAATACTTCCAAAAATCACGACCAATCGAATGAAACCTTTCATGATGTAAAACTCCTCCTCCGGCTAAGAAACTGTTTTTGTTCCCTTTTATTTTAATTCGAGAATCAGTTCAATCTCAACTACGGCATTCATCGGAAGGCTGGCCACTCCCACCGCAGAACGCGCGTGGCCCCCCGCCTCTCCCAATACCGCTCCAAGAATTTCCGATGCCCGGTTCAGAACGGCGGGAACTTCGTAGAAATCTGGTGCCGTCTGAACAAACCCGTTCATCTTAACCATGCGTGCAATCTTTTCCGACCCTACGAAATGATGCATGACGCTCAGGGCATTTAACACAGCAAGTTCAGCCGCCTTTTTCCCCTCTTCGATCGTCCGGTCGTCTCCCACTCGCCCCGCCAGAATTTCTCCGTTCCGATCCCTGGAAATCTGCCCGCTCAAAAACACGAGACTGCCCGAGACCACAAAAGGCTTATAAAGTCCGACAGGTTTAGGGGCGGGGGGTAACGAAAGCCCTAGTTCAAGCAATTTCGATTCTATGTTCATAATATCCACTAATCTCGAAACATTCCCGTAATTTGCCCCCTGCTATTTTCTCACCAACAAAAACCAGCTGAGAAAATAATTCGCAGGGGCCTCAAAATGAAAATCATTTTGAGGCTATGATAAGCGTCGCGGCGCCAAAAGCAAACCGTTTTAATCGGATCTTCCTCAATCCGGTCTTTTCCATCAAATCCATTGTCTCCTCAGGCTGCTGAAAACTCTGCACCGACGAGGACAAAAAGTGATAAGCTTGGCAATGCCCTGAAATGATCCCCCCGAGCACAGGTAAAACCCACCTGAGATACGGATAAAAAAAGAAAGCGGCGATACCCCGGGGACGCGTCAGATCTAAAAGGGCCACCCTTCCGCCAGGGCTTAAAACACGGTTAATCTCTTTCAAAAATGCCGGCATATCCCGAACACTTCGCAACGTAAAAGCCGAGACAATCAGATCAAAACTGCCTTCCAGGAAAGGCAGTTTTTCAAAATCTTCTTCAATCCAGACCGCTGTTTCCTCAACCGTTTCGCGCGCCTTTTTAAGCATTTCAGAAGAAAAATCCAACCCGACCGCAAAATCCCATTTTTTCGTTTTCAGAAAACACTCCAGAAATTTCCCGGTTCCACACCCGAGATCAAGAATGGTTTTCGCCCGCGATCGATCGACCGCCTCCCCGCCAAGAAGGATCTCACAGGACTTCTGCCGCCAGCGATCCGACATCCCAAAACTCAAAATTTGATTCAAAAAATCGTAGCGGGGTGTAATTGAGTTAAAAGAGCTTTGAAGGAATGCCTTTTCCGGCGCCGTATAATTCTTGTCTTTCATAACAACCTCGTCATTCTGTAATCATCCATCACAAACCCCTCGCCGATATCCTGAACGAGCGATTCGACTATCCGGAACCCCATGCTTTCGTAGACCCGGATAGCTCCATTATTTTTTTTATTCACGGTCAGGGTGACTTCAGAATACCCTTCTCGCCCGGCCCATCCTTCGATAAAGGTCATCATCTTCCTTCCGTACCCCTTCCCGCGCTCCCCGGCCCTGAGATAGATTTTGCTCAAAAAAAGTCGTCCCTCCGGCTGTGGCTGTATCGCAAAATATCCCAAAATCTCCATTCCCCGCGACAACTGAAAGTAACGACACCCCTGCCGAATTTGCTCCGCTATCGCCTGTTCGGACTGAAAATTTTTCAACATGAAATCAATCTGCTCAGGGGGAACCATCCCCGCGTAGTATTCACGCCATATCAGGGAAGCGAGTCGGACCACCGCGGCCCTCTGAGCCACATCCAGAACCGATTCGATCTGGGCCTCTTGACGGAAACTCCTCTGCATCGCTCGATTATCCCTGGGAAAAGCAGATGACTCTTTGGGAAACGATGTCCGCCGCCATTTTTAAACCTTGTTTTCTGGCATCAAAAATTTTTACAACCGAATCATATTTTTTATATTGTGGAAATATTTTCCCAAGAGTGGCAGGTATCACCCTAAAAAACTTCTGATCGAGAAAAACTCCGGCATCCTCCGGGAAAAGGGCTACATAAAAAATCCCCGTTTCGACAAGATCCTGAAAAAAGTGCGTCCCGAAAGAAATCTCCGGCGCTACATTCTCCGTAACAAACGCAATTTCTCCGAGTACCGCAATATGATTAATCTCCGAAAATGCCACGGGCACTCCCAGCGAAGGAGTCGTGGTTCCCCATCGTCCGGGGCCGAGGAGCATCAGGGACTGTTTTTCTTTCCCGCCAAACTGCCGATTGATTTCTCCCACCGCACGGGCAACTTCATAACGGTCAGAGGGTGCCTCGAGATCGCTATAAGCCTCGGGATCCACATAGATAATCTGATCGATGGACTGAAGGATATTCCCACCTAAAAAATTCCCTTTAGACTGGAAAACAATTTGCTCCCGGGGAATAGCTCGCGGAATCTTGACCCGGTGGCCAAGACCCTTGGTCTGCATAGGACGGCATTGAAGCAGATTGATTGCGTAGTCCCGATTTTTTTTAAAATTGACGGTAAACTCAATATCAACGGGATAGCCATAAGCCGTTTCCAGCGTCTTAAGAATTTTCTGCATCCGCGCCGGAAAATCTGTTTCTGACACCAGCTTGTCAAACGTGATGATCCACGGTTCCTCGTCCGAGCCCATGTCTCTTAGTTTTTCGGCCGCTTCATCATCCCTGACCGCCCATAGATCCAGATGTTCCAGCCTAGCTCCGGAAAGCAGGTGTCGAAACGATACAGTTTGCAACGCATTTTCCCGAATATGAAGGACATCGACATCGTGTTGGGAAAAACGCTGTTCTTCGGCCCGCCCGGCATACGCCTTAAGAAGAGGCTCATCGAGAGCAACAATCCGCGGATAATCACCTTCCACCCGATTCACCGCCCGGGTTCCAAGTCCGAGAACAAGCCGCAACATCCCTGCCTTGGGATCCAACCCACCTTTCCAGACAAAAATATTCTGTGAAATTCCCACCCCTGCCATGTCGGGAAAAAAATAATCACCATGGTAAGCGCCCGACACTCTCTGAACCAATAAGGCCATCTGTTCATCCATCTGATCCAGGCCGCGCTCCAGACGGTAGATCAGGGCATCCTCACTCATAGTAGAAGCGTATATTTGCCGGACTGCGTCCACAAACTTCGCGTACCGTTCATCGGGAGTACCCTGGTTAACAAGAAAAATACTTTCATATTTACCGGCAAACGCATTTCCGTAACTGTCCTCCAGTAAACTGCTGGACCGGACAATGATCGGTGACTGGCCAAAATACTCGATCATCTGCTGAAACTGCTCCTTGATTTCCTCCGGGAACGTCCCGCTGATCAATTTTTCACGAAGTTTACCGGCCCGCTGGAAATAACCTTCACGAGTCCGCTGTGCCATGTGATCTTTCCAAAGACCGTTTTCAACGATATACGTGTAAAAAACGTCGGATCCGACATAGAAAGAATCATGGGGTTCGAGAATCTTCTCCGACCTAAGTGAGTGTTCTCCGGCAAGAATTTTTCGGGCAATCAGCATCCCGACGGATTTACCTCCCACAAACCCGGTGCCAATCATTTTCGACTTGATCGTAAGAAAGTCCTGGAGTTTAAAATGGTCCCGGACCAACCTCAGGATTTTCTCGTCACGGGCAAGGATCAAGCGTCCCAGCTTATCAATCATCTGCTCACGAATCCCAGCCGTTCTTTTTCGGGATTCGATCAGCGACTCAGCATCCATAAAAAGTTGATCCCAGGAATCGATGTTCCTCGGCCCACGGCCCGCTCCTTTCTTGAATATTTCCGAAAATAGTTTGGCGGTATCCGCACTGTTGGCAATCGGAATAAAACGATCCTTCCGGCGTATATGCGGCAGGAACATCGTCGGAGAATACCGGTTCCACACTTTAAGAAAGTGGACATAACAATCCCCGTGATAATGATAAACATCAATTAAAAGTTGCGTCGTGTCGCGAATCCTTGCCACGGTTTTAAAAGAATGGCGATTCCGGAAGAGGGCAAAGTACGCGATCGTATTCAGTTCAAAAAGGTACGGACAGGTAATCTTGAAAAAGTTACCAATCATCAGGTCATTGGCCCACGCAGATAGAAGATCTGAAAGACAGTCAAAAACATAAAAGACCCCTTCCCCTTCTTTTTGAGCAATCTGGTGAATTTGTGCGGAAAAAGGCTCAAACCCTGTGTGGGGATCGAGCTCGTAAACTGTAATTCCTTTACTTGGCTGAAGCAAGGGTTCGTGGTTGGCAAAACGGATATAAATCACCCGGCGTCCGTCCGATACGGACTTCTGGACCAGAGCGTCCACAAACATCTGATAATGATGAACAGCGTCTATCTGCCAAACAACATTATCGCCCAGCTGTAATCCCGTGATAACCTTATCCAGACCTTTTAAGCCGGTACTAACCATAGAAGTTTTTCTCCGTTTAAAAACAATCGTTTTGCAAACGCGTATCTCATGGAGCCGTGATTATTTTACTTGAGTTCTGCAAATTTAATAGGTTCAGTTAACGGTTTTTGATAATCGA